>DASQIV010000683.1:0-5062 GCA_035631415.1 Pseudoneobacillus sp.
AATTTATCAACATTTGGAAATAGAAAAATATTATCTTTATGTGGCTTAAGGCTGCCCCGCTTTTTCATAAGCATTCCACCTTATTTCTACTTTGTAAGTAAGTTTAGCACGGGTATTTTAAAAATACAAAAAACTCACCTAAAATAGGTGAGTAAATGGTATTTTGGTATGTAACATAATAGTGTAAATGGCGTCCCAGGAGAGATTCGAACTCCCGACCGTACGCTTAGAAGGCGTATGCTCTATCCGGCTGAGCTACTGGGACATTATTATTTTTTCAAGGACATTTATTATTATATTAGCGTAGTAATAAAAAGTCAACATTTCTTTAAAGATTTTTTTATAACACTGAGGGATTGGATCCCTCAGTGAAAAAAGTAAACTTTACATAGCAAATTCATGGCTTAACTGAGTTAACATACCTAGATTAATATCATATACATTAATAAGGATTTTGTCACCTACTATTTCTAAAATCACATATGTTTTTTCTAATCTCATTTTTGGGAGTCGAATGCTTCCTGGATTGATAAACAATATCCCATTAATAACCTCTGCACCAAGAATATGAGAATGGCCAAAACAAACAATATTGGCTTTTACCTCTTTCGCTTTGTACTCTAAACTCGTTAAAGAAGACTTCACATGATAATGGTGTCCGTGTGTTAACATAATGGTCTTATTATCAATTGTTTTTATCGTTTCTTTAGGAAAGTCACTCCCGAAATCGCAATTACCACCAACTACAACAAAATCTTTAATAGCAGGGTCGTCCGCTTGTAGTTCCGAATCCCCACAATGGAGCATTAGATCTACTTCAGCTTTATGCTTTTCCTTTATTGTGACTAGCTCATTCGTAAGACCATGACTATCACTAACCACCAATATCTTAGCCATCGATCGTTTCACTCGCAAAAATAACATCTAATTCTTTTTCTAATTTTTCAAGAGCCTTTGCACGGTGACTAATGGTATTTTTCTCATCCGAGGATAGCTCCGCCATGGCTAGACCTTTTTCCAAAACGAAAAATATCGGATCATAACCGAAACCATTTGTTCCACGTCGTTCAAATAATATTTTTCCTTCACAAGTCCCAAAAACAGTATAGGTTTGTTTACCTGGAATCGCTATAGCAAGTGCACAATAAAACCGCGCCGTCCGTTTCTCATCTGGAACATCCTGAAGTTCAGTTAAAACCTTGTCCATATTAGCTTCATCACTTTTTTCAAGTCCAGCGTATCTAGCAGAATAAATTCCAGGTTGACCATCAAGTGCATCTACGATTAAACCAGAATCATCGGCAATAACTGGGTGACCGAGTTGATGTGCAACGGCCTCCGCTTTTAATTTTGCATTTTCTTCAAACGTCTCCCCAGTTTCATCTATATCTTTGATTTCGGGAAAGTCTAACAATGTTTTTACAGCAAACCCATGTTTAGAAAAAAGACGGTCAAACTCTTTAGCTTTTCCCTTATTCTTTGTCGCTATAACAATTTCCCTCATTTACTTTTCCCCTTTTTGGTACCTTGAATTAACTTAACTACATCTTCGCCAAGTGACGTCTTTTGATGTTCAAATATTTCCATCAATCCATTTTGAGCTGTTTTTAGCAATTCTTGCAACTGATTATATGAGAAAGTTGATTCTTCACCTGTTCCTTGAAGTTCAACAAATTCTCCATTTCCGGTCATGACGACATTCATATCCACTTGTGCTTGTGAATCTTCTATATAATTTAAATCAAGAACGGTTTTTCCGTCCTCCAATATTCCAACACTCGTCGCAGCAAGAAAGTCATGGACAGGAAATTTTGAAATGGATTTGTTCACCACTAGCTTATGTAAAGCTTGTACCATTGCAACATAAGCACCTGTTATCGAAGCTGTTCGGGTCCCCCCATCCGCTTGAATCACATCACAATCGATCCAAATGGTTTTTTCACCGATAGATTCTAAATTAACAACTGCTCTTAGTGCTCGTCCAATAAGTCTTTGAATTTCCATCGTTCTACCTGATACTTTTCCTTTTGATGATTCACGAATATTTCTTGTACCAGTTGCTCTAGGAAGCATAGCATATTCAGCTGTGATCCAACCCTTACCAGAATTTCTCATAAAAGGAGGCACACGATCTTCGATACTTGCCGTACAAATAACTTTGGTGTTCCCAACGGAAATTAATACAGACCCTTCAGGGTGCATGATATAATTCGTTTCAATATGTATCGGTCGTAATTCTTCGACCTGTCTTCCATCCACGCGCATAACTTGTTTCCTCCTAACTTAACACAATAAAGAAGAGGTGGCATTTGCCGCCAACCTCTTTTGTTGTCATTATATAGTATAACAAAATATTTTTTTTAAAAACTACCTGTATTCACTTTTTCAGGACGAGTTACAGGTTCTGTTACCTTTTCACCATTCTCATTTACGATTTCAGCATCCCCATCTACCATTACAGCTACACTTTCAATTCCTTTTTGTTCTGTTAATGATAAAACAAGAGAAGTAAGTAAATGTTGTGAAATCATTTTTTCCTCGAAGCTTCCATATACTGCTTCATTAAAGTTTAATGTAACCTTACCATTTTCCACCTTTGGATTTTCTAATAGTTTTACTTCAGGTAAAAATTCAGAAACTAGGTTAGAAGTATAGTTTGGACCTTTAACTAGTTCGTTTACAACTGCCACTACAGGGTCAGCTGTATTATTGCTTACACGTTTAGTCACAGGTACGTAATAATAATTACTTTCATCTCCACCAAGATAATAGACTGTTACCGGTTTTGTATTTGTAATATCAACTACTTCTGAAGTGTCCATATTAATACCATTAGCTCGACTTACTTCTTTACTAATTGGAGTTCCGTTAACTGGCATCTCTGTTAATTCATGACCATTCATTTGGAATTTCACTTTTTGAATCGAATCAAACTGTGTTAAAGTCCAAGTGACTGATTGAAGGATCTTCATTTCGTCTTCAGGTTGATAATTTTTAAATTCCTTTGAAAAATCGACTTTGGCTACCCCGCCTTTTACATCAACTGAAATGGAAGTATCAGCTGGTAATACAGCACGGAAGCCATTTGGTAACATTTCAGATAATGGACCGTTTTCAACTAAATAATCTAGTGCTTGCTTAGCAACACCCGCTGTACTTGGAAGGGCAAAGGTTTGTGGAACTACATACCCGTCCTTATCAATCAAATATAATTCTGTCATCACTGATTCTTGACCAGCCTCTTCATTAGCAGCAGTTTCTGAAGTAGTTTCTTCTGTTGTAACTGATTGTGTACTTTCATCAGTGTAAGAAACTTCTTGTGGTGGATCGATTTGTTTTTTCTCTTCTCCTCCAAATAATCCACACCCTGAAAGTAAAGCAGATGATACTAGTACAGCTGAAACTAGGGTTGTTGTTTTTTTATTGATGGACATGAAAATCCCTCCTAAGACAGTTTGTACTACCATGTATACGAGCTTATTTATAAATTTAGACCGTCTTTTAAAAAGAAATTTGGACATTCCATCAATATTTTTTAAGAGGAGTTTTAAAGCAAAAAAAAGAAACCCTTCCGTTAATAAGGAGAGTTTCTAGAAGAAAAAATTCTCTAGAAGAAAATAGAAACATTTCTTCTTCAATCAAGTTTTATATGGTGGACATTTTCAATCTTCTTGTTCAGCCATTTTGAAGCAATTTTTGAAAAAATAGTAGTTGAGCCAGTAGTAAAAAACTGATGAATAGGCTCCTCCATAGAAGTATTTAATAAATTATTATGATGTAGGATTGTGCTCATCTCTAAAGCAGTTTCGTCCCCAGAGCTTATGATTTGAACATTAGGACCCATTACATTTTGAATCAGAGGTTCTAATAATGGATAATGGGTACACCCTAAAACGAGGGTATCAAGTTGCTTATTCTTTAAAGGTTGTAGTGTTTCTGCCACTATTTTTTTAGCTACTGGCCCTGTATATTCTCCGCTTTCTACAAGAGGAACAAATTTTGGGCAAGCCAAGCTTTCGACTGTAACTTTTTGGTTATAGGATTTTAGAGCTTTATCATAAGCACGACTTTTAACTGTTCCAATTGTGCCGATTATTCCAATTCGGTGGTTTTTCGTAACCTTTAACGCAGCTCTTGCACCAGGATAAATAACCCCGATAACTGGAATTGGTAAAGTATTACGGATTTCATCTAGTACAACAGCTGTAGCTGTATTACACGCAATAACCAACATTTTTATATCATGATGAAGTAGAAATTGAGTCAATTGCCAAGTAAATAACTTCACTTCTTCACTTGAACGCGGTCCATATGGACAACGTGCAGTATCTCCAACATAATATATTTGCTCATTTGGTAATTGGCGCATGACTTCTCTAGCAACAGTTAAACCACCTACGCCGGAATCAATAATACCAATCGGTTGTTTCAAATTTCTCGCCTCATTCTTATCGCATTTCTTGATGTAATTTTAACAAATTCCCTTTTAAAGTGTGCACTTCTTCTGTTGAAAAATCCTTTAATACCTCTTGAAGGTATAATTGACGTTTCTTAATAACTTCATCGATAATACGTTCTCCTTCTTCTAATAAATGGAT
Source organism: Pseudoneobacillus sp. (assembly GCA_035631415.1). GTDB lineage: Bacteria > Bacillota > Bacilli > Bacillales > Cytobacillaceae > Pseudoneobacillus. The sequence continues at coordinate 4,599 of DASQIV010000683.1, forward strand.
ACGTACTACTCTTCGATCATTCGGGTCTTTAACGCGCATGACTAACTTGCTTTTTTCCATCCTATCAACAAGGTCAGTTGTTGTACTACATGCTAAAAACATTTTATTCGATAATTCACCAATTGTCATGTCCCCATATTCAAAAAGCCATTGAAGCGCAAGAAATTGAGGTGGGGTAATAGTGTAATTACTTAATATCTCTCTACCCTTTTGTTTAATAATTCCTGATATGTACCTTAACTCTTTTTCTATTTCAGCAACAATCATTAATGACTCTTTCTTTTCTATTTCATCAATTTTCATTTTAACAACTCCCCAAGTTTAGAATTTTATATGAAAGGGTTACCATTTTTGCAATTTAAATTAATAGAATAACCTATCTATCTATATTTTCTACCTTTTTCACTAAAATTTCAAGATAAGAATGCTGATAAATGTTTTAACCAGCAATCATGTAGATTGAC
>DASQIV010000684.1:0-2890 GCA_035631415.1 Pseudoneobacillus sp.
ATCCAAAAATACCAACATTATTTAGAGGTTTATATTTCCTCTCCCATTATTGAACATTTACCTTAATTTATATACCTTATTAAGGTCCTCAAACATCAAATCCTTTCAATCCCCCTATCCTTTTCTCTCTTTCTTCTATATATAAAAGATGAACAGAGTCGAACAGATGGAATGAAGGTAAATTCTTATCCAATCGGGGGCAAAACAATGGAAAAATTCGTATCAGAAACGATCACTTTCGGCCAAGTAGAAAATAACTCATTAAAACCTGATTTATTCGAATGGCATAAGGAACTATTCCAAAATAGGAAAGAGAGATTCGGAATTCCCACTGGATTTGAGGATCTGGACATGTTACTTGGAGGGTTTCAACCTTCTACCTATATGATTCTTGTGGCTTCCCCAAGTGCAGGGAAAACTTCATTTGCTCTGAACTTAGCCTTACATGCCTCCGAAAAAGATGTATGTTTATATTTCATAATGGAAATGAGCAAACAACAGCTTTTAAAAAGAGCGATCAGCGTGGCCGCGGATTTTGATACGTCAAATAGGATAGAACACTATACCCTCAAAGAGAAGCTTCAACTTACGGATGCATTTCAAAGACTAGCCCATTCTAATCTTCACATTTTCGATAGCTGCAAAATGAACACTAGCTATATCCATTCAAAGATTAAAGAAATGAGAATGAGATATGGGGAGGAAAAGCGTATTCTTGTCGTGATTGATTATCTTCAACTATTGGTCGGACATTCAAGTATTCAAAATTTGAACCAAGAATTAGATAAAATAAGTATCGAGTTGAAGAAAGTAGCACACGAAACCAGTGTAACTATCTTGGCTCTCTCCTCTTTAAAACGACCGGCTAAAGGAACCTCTCATACACTATCGGAACTAAATGATTATGAGCAGCATGCAGATATCGTCGGACTCCTTACGTCTGATCGATGGAGCATTTGTAAAGAGGCGGAATTAACCATCACCAAGCATCGAAATGGAAATGTAGGCGTTCTGCTATTTGTTTTTAACAAAGCATCAGGAAAGTTTATCTCCTCTACAATGTTGAGTAAAGTTTAACCTTCTTTTTTTAAAAAAAGAAAGTACGTGCCGGGGGAGAACCTCGGCCTTTTTCCTGTCTATTACTATATTCTTTTACAGCATTTACTGGTCACCTTTTGACTCTGCTCAAAATAAAATGGCTTCTCTATGATGGCTAAGAACTCAGGCTTTATAAGCGTATTACCTAATCAAATCGAAGTTTGTCGAATTTTCTTGAGGGTTATCGTGCGTGGTGCAAATCCTTTATGCATAATGTAATGGTCTTAAAAAGGAAGATCCTACGATGGAAAAGACCATTTATATCGGTGAGGTTTTGCGAAAGTTACGAAAAGAAAGGAACTTTTCACAAGAGGAATTTGCCTTTAGAGCAGACTTAAACCGAAAGTTCATAAGTGGATTAGAAACTGGTGAACAACAGCCAACCTATATATCCATTTATAAGATGGCGAAAGCCTTGGAAATAAGACCATCCGAATTGATTAAAGCAATCGAAGAAAAGATGGATTCAGACGATCAGTATTGGCTCCAAGTTGAATAGGTTAGGAATAGTTGTTATCTAAAAGGAAAAATAATTGGCAAGGGGAAATCAAATGCTCCGAATTTTGTGCCCAGTTTGTCGAAATGCTTACACGGAAGATGATTATGTTTTATTAGATGATATTTATACCATCACGCATTCGTCTTGTTATACCTACTCACTTGAATTCATTATCGATAAGGGAACTTTTAAAGAAATCATTGAAAAATATCCTTTCTTTCAGGAGAAGATACATTAAATATGCACGTAACTTACATGGAATAGACAAACCCGTCAGCCTGTTGTGGCTAATGGGTTTGTCTCAGAAAAAAGATTCACTTATCCTACGTTTTATAAGATAATTTTACTCTCTCATTTCATTTCAGATAGTACTTTATTCATTTTTCTTCGTTTATTTACTCACTCTCCGCTGTCCTAGAACCACGATTCGTATAGTTTGTATTTTGATAAAAATCATTGTCATTCTTCTACTAATCCCCTACTTTTATTAAATAAAATCCTTTGTACACCTGGTAGGACTTTATCTTTTAACATTATTTTGTCATTACTATCCATAAGATTTTACTCATATGAATAAATTGATTAATTCGACAACTATTTTCAGCAAACTTCTTTCAATCTATTATCTATAATAGGGACAAATACTAAAACAGGGCGTGATGTCTAAATGGAAGGTGGATCTTTTGCTAAAGGTTTTTTATGGGGATTGATGATTTGTATTCCGATATGGTGTATAGTTCTATTTCTAATCATTCAAGTATTTTAGAGGAGTACCCCTTTACTTACCAAGACCCACGAACATTTTCACTTTTACTCTTATTAACTCCTTGTCTATTATTCAACCATTGCTTCCCATATACTTTCATTACTTTCTTAAAAATCAGAGATGGTTCGAGCAAGCCTCATGATTTTAATTTTGGTTTGATTACTCCAGTTTTTCTTCGCAGAAAGTTGGTGGAGTGTCCGTTGTAGTTCAACTGACATAGGACTCTTTTTTAATTGTGTTTCATAGCCTATTCTACTATTTGAAGGTACCTGGTACCGATTTCAAAGGGTGGCAATACTCTGCAAAATTTCTTGCACTATTTTGCACTTTTTTCTTGCAAAATACACCTTCATTAGTTGAGTTACCAAAACATTATCTTTATAACAAAGAAACTAAAACTTTAAATTTTTTCAAATTGGTTAAACTGAGAATTAATATATTTTTAAAATAATAGGAAAATCTATGTTTATTATAATAAAATAATAGAGAAAAAATACCAATAATGAATGTGGGGATATACAATTGGA
>DASQIV010000685.1:0-2586 GCA_035631415.1 Pseudoneobacillus sp.
AATATTCTTGAATGTAATAAGATTCTTGTTTTGTTCTATTTTTCTTACCCAATAACTGATTTAAAGTGCAACCAAACTTCTCTTTACATGTTCTTTCACATTTCTTTTTATATTCTCTGTACTCATTTTTAACCCTATCATAAACATATATCATAAAATATGGTTTGCGATTAGCAAGTAGGCTGGTATTGTAATATTTAGTAGTTCTTGATTCTAATGTGTCATCATCGTATAAGTATTCTCGCTTTTTCCATTCGGTAGGGAAGGGTTTCATCTTAATACCTTTTGCCTGATCGATAGAATCACCAATATACCTTCTCAATAGTTTAATTCGTGAAAGTAATTCTTTGTGTTCATCAGAACCTTCTTTAAAGTTCGCAAGCATCGTGATAAATGTTGTTGAATAATTTGTAATAGTTCCCACTTTTGAATCAAAACTTCTTAAGTCAGTTTTCATTAAATTAGTATTATTTAATTGCTGACTTGGTGCAGATTCTTTACTGTATGTAATTACATTTTGATTTTGTACTATCCCATTGGAAATGATTTCATTATCAGTGGTAAAGACGATATCATAATCCCAATCAGAATCAGAATGTCTAATTGTATCAACACCCCAAACATTATAGACAATTCCTGAGTTAAGAAATTTAAACCATTTCTCGGTATCTTCATTTTTAATGAAGTTTAATAGATTGTGTTCATGGAAATCTACCATTGGACTTCTGCACGCATCAACTTTTAATACATTTCGATCATTCCAAAATCTAGCATAATGCTCATGTTCTTTTAGTAGACCAGTTACATGTAGACCAAATGCCCACTGTGCTTGACCAAAAGGGTCGCTTATCATAGCTTGATAGTTTCCTCTGCTCCAAAGTCTACCAATTTTAGCATCCTTTATTTTGGTTGATACGCTATCATATATTTTCTTTTTTATGTATGGATCTTTCAAAAGCTTATCATTATATAAAATTGCTTTCATGAAATTGCTATTAGTTTTATCAAATATTTTAGCAATAGTATCATCCTCATTAAGAGAACCCAAAAGAAATAAAAGAGTATATAATTTGTCTCCATTACATATTTTTTCAATCCACTCAACGGTAGGTTTGATTAAATTACTTATATCATCTTTACTTAATTGTAATGTTTGTATGTATTGATAATTAAGTAAACTCATTTCTTTATCTACTTTTGAATTAACTTTTGTGATTCCCCAAGAATGACCATGATGTTCTTGTAGCTGCGTAAATTGCTCCCAAGACAAGTAATTTTTGTACATTTTGAACTGACTTACGCTTAATAATACGTCAATTTCGTTAATGTTCCATTCTTTCCCATAATGATCTACAATTTTATCGTTTTTAGCAATTGTATTGGCGAAATCATGAAAATCGAAAACTGCTAACATCCCTTTAATAAAACTACTGCGAATTCCTAATTGAGAAGGGAGGTAGTCTAAATCTAAATCTTCTTGCCATTGCTTTGCAAATTCTGGAGAAATCAATCCTTGTCCATCCCACATATTAGGAACAAACTCAAACTGCTTTTCTTTTAATATTCTTTTAGTTTTCTTCTTTCCATTTACATCAGTTTCCTCTACATCATCAATCCAATCAACTGTCTTATGTAATGTATATGCTTCACAATCATTTATCAAACATACTCTAGGAGTTCGAACGGGATATGTAGCAGACATATATAATCCAAAATAAGCATTATATTTAGCAACATTTATTTTTTTAATTTTCAAACCACAATTTAAGCGTTTGTCCAATTCAGTTTTGATTTCACTATTTACGAAAGATGCTGTATTTCTACGAGATTGACCAGCTCCACTGCAAAATCTTAAATAGTGAATACCGTTTATATGGAAACCTTTTTTACAAATTTCCTTATAAATTTTCTTATCATCCACTTTCACATTTACAATATCAGGTACAAATAGAATATCATCAATTTGTTTTTGTTTTTCTTTTATTAGTATTGTGTTTTCAACAGAAGGAGGGGATGACTTAATTGTATTTCTTTCATTCAACAGTTCATTCAAATGGTCTTTATTAAGTTCAGTATTTTTGATTTTCCTTATCATGCGAAACACTTGATTGTCACCTATTTGAACAATTTCTCCATTTAATCTTGCTTGAGAGACTGTGAAATTCTTAATATTTAATTCATTTTCAGCTAATCTTGAAGTCGTTATCTTAAAAACATTATACTGTTGTAGTTTTATCATTTGTCCCCTCCACTTTGTTTATTTAGTTTTCGTTTATCACGACAAGACTTACATCGTTTAGGTAAATCAAATCCTTTTTCAATAAAAAAATTGATTTCTTTCATTGATAGGGCTAATTTATTGGAACAATCAACGCACTTATATTGCTTGTTTATTTTATATAGTGATTCGATAAATATACTATTAAAATACTGAGCCATATCATCAAAGGTTTCTTGAATTTCTAAAGCAATATTCCATGTTTCCTTATTATTTAAGTCTAGATTTTCATGAAAAGGGATTAATTTGTTTTCATAAATATAGAATTCTAATTTAGATGATTCAATCAAAGGTTCGTTTGTCACCAC
>DASQIV010000686.1:0-3805 GCA_035631415.1 Pseudoneobacillus sp.
TGTAAAAAGAATGATGTTAGCACGACTCTCCGCAATTAATAACGCTTTTTCTAGTCGATGAGGATTATCACCTACTACTGTATGGTAATAAACATTCACGCCTATTTCAGCCAATTGTTGAGATAAAAAACGGGCATTCGTATTGACGATTTGCCCTAATAATAATTCAGATCCTACTGCAATGATTTCTGCATTCATCTGGTAGCCTCTTTTCTATACTACTTCGAATTTTTAAATACTGCTTTGTTTTTCTCAAAGTAATCCCAGCCAGACCAAATAGTGAAAATTAATGCCACCCATAGGGCAATATCATCAAACGGAATGGAGAGTAATTCAAAAATGATATTATGTAACAGAAAAGCAGAAATGGCTACAATTTGAGCCCACATTTTTATTTTCCCAAGCATTTTTGCAGCCACGACTTCACCTTGGTCTGCAAGCACTAATCGTAGACCTGTAATGGCAAATTCCCGACTAATAATAATAATTGCCATCCAAGAGGCAATAGATCCAAGCTCAACTAATACAATCAAAGCAGCCGAAACTAAAAGCTTGTCTGCTAACGGATCCAAAAATTTCCCAAGGTTCGTTACTAAATCGTATTTTCTAGCATAATGGCCATCTACCCAATCAGTTGAAGCTGCAAAAATAAAGATTAATGCACCTACAAAATGAGTGACAGGCATTGTCGCACCAAGTAAATGCATAGTTCCCCAATCAAATGGAAAAAGCATAATAATTAAAAATAAAGGAATTAAAAATATTCTCGATACTGTTATTTTATTTGGGATGTTCATCCACAAAAACCTCCAATTAATATGAAAAAGTGGAAGAAGAATAGTCAACTTTAGTTGACTATTCTACCTTAGGGATATAGCGAATGACTATATCTTGTTTAACTTCATCAGCAGGTGCAATCGCATATTCAAGTTTTTGGTCATTAATATATATTTCGGTGTTTACAGAGTTACCGATTACAAGAACTGCTTCTGTTTCTTTTGAATAATCTACTGTTTGACTTTCAGTCTCACCTTTTTTTAACATACCTTGAAAAAGTGAGAATCCTTTTCCATTTTTCATATTTACCCATGTTTCCCCTGTTGAAACTAGCTTTAAATCAAAACGGTCTGCATTTTTTAGTTCATAAACCGTTTCTGAACCACTTGATGATACAACGGCAACTTCTTGAATAGAGGTTTCCGTTTCTTCCGTTTTTTCAGTATCATCAGTTGTTGTGGAACTATCATCAGCTTGATCTTCTCCCTCAACATTTTCATCAGTAGACGTTTCTTGCTTGTCTTCTTGTTTATTTTCGAGGTTTTCAGATTGCTCAAAATTTACTGGTTCATTTCCTGTATTGACTTCTTCCTTGGATTGATTACCTGCATTTTGTTGAAGAAAATAATATATTAATGCAGCTGCTCCAAGAATAAACACACCTATTAATAATTTTGGAAGAAGATCTAATACTTTTGAATTACCTTCTGAAATATTTTTCTTCGTTTTTACACGAGACAACTCCGGTAACTCCGCAGTAACAACAGAAGGGACTTCTTCTTTATAAAGATCAAAGAGCTCTTCTGAATTTAATTCAACTGCTTCCGCATACTGTTTGATAAATGCCCGAACATAGAATTTCCCAGGCATCATACTATAGTTACCTTCTTCTATTCCAACCAAATATCGTTTTTGAATTTTGGTTATTGTTTGAAGATCCTCTAAACTTAGTCCTTTGGCTTCTCGAGCTTCCTTTAGTCGATTACCTAATTCCGTCAACGATAACACCTTCCATTATTAAAAATCAAATCCTCCAAAATCAGAATCAGAGAATAAGTTATTTTGATTGACCACTTCATATGTAATTTCTTCATCAGGGTGATTGCGCAGTTCAATTATATAATCAAAATCTTCGAGTGTGTATTCAGTATTTTGAACAAAAATATCTGGATGTTCAACGACCTTTACAGCAGGTAAGCGCATGATTTCACGTACTAACTGCCAATGGCGTTCGCTTGCTCTTCTTGTCGAAACGATACCGTCAAGGATAAAAAGATTATTTTCGTTATATTCGTCTTCAATAAGTTGATTACGAATAGTTTGTTTCAATAAGGTTGATGACACGAACAACCACCGTTTATTTGCACATACACTTGATGCAACAATGGATTCCGTTTTCCCCACTCTAGGCATTCCTCTAATCCCAATTAATTTATGTCCCTCTTGCTTAAATAATTCAGCCATAAAATCAACCAATAAGCCAAGTTCATCTCTTACAAAACGAAAAGTCTTTTTATCATCCGCATCTCTTTGAATATACCGTCCATGACGAACAGCTAGACGATCTCTTAGCTTAGGTTCTCTTAGCTTTATTACTTTTATTGTATCCATTGTAAGCAAAATAGACTCAAGTCTTTGGATTTGATGATTGTCATTAGCTAATATAAGTAAACCACGTCGACCTTCATCGACACCGTTAATCGTTACAATATTAATCGAAAGCATTCCTAAAAGAGAGGAAATGTCGCCCAGCAACCCAGGACGGTTTTTTTGAATTTCATATTCTAAATACCATTCCTTCTTCTCCATAAAAACCCCCTAAGTAAATACCCGACATTTTTCAACAAAAACCCTGTTACTATCATATATGATTTTACCCTAATAGGAAAGAAAAAACAGACATTCAAGGAATTCCTTTCCTCAAATTCTTCGGAAAATAGAAATTAATTCCTTATCATTAGTACCTTAAAGCAACGGGGTCTGACCTCCGTTGCTTTAAGATACTAATGATAAAAAAGAGAAGGGATTAAATTCTCCCCTCTCTTTTTTATCATCATTATTTTTGAACTAGTTTAACCATCATGCTTGCAATAGCATGTTGTTCCTCTTCGGTTGCTACTGACCATAAATCAGCTAAAATTCTTTCCTGTTCATTTTTAGGATCTACTTGAGCAGCTAAATAGTCACCAATTTGATACGCAAGGTCATTGACGACTCCCTTGTTCATTCCTTCGGATTCAGCTTGGTTAAGTCGTTCACCTAAAAAGTCTTTCCATTGTTGCCAATTATCTAATACAGACATATGGTGATAACCTCCTTTAGAAGTAATACAAATATATTTTGTATCAAGAGGTTAAAAATATACATCCGAGACATCCAAAGAGAAAAATATATTATGAACAAATAATTATGTATACCATCCACCATTAATTGATAATACCTGCCCAGTGATGTAGGATGCTTGGTCTGATAATAAAAAGGATACACCTTTTGCTATTTCTTCTGGCTTTCCTAAACGTCCCATTGGAATTTCTTCTTTTAGCATTTGTAATTCATCGGATTGTAGATGGTGAACCATTTGAGTTTCAATAGCTCCTGGTGCAATTGCATTTACTCTAATTCCATTTAAGGCAACTTCCTTACTCAAGGCTTTTACAAAAGAAATTTGTGCCCCTTTCACGGTAGAGTATGCTACCTCAAAGGATCCTCCAATCTGCCCCCAAATAGAAGAAATCACAATAATATTTCCTTTTCTCTTCTGAACCATTTTTGGAAGAAGTAGCTTGGTAAGTAGTAAAGGAGCAGAGACATGAACATTCAATAGTTCCTGGGTTGTTTGAAAATCAAGATCTGTAAGTAATCCATAATGCGATTGACCACCGTTATGAATAATCGCGTCTAATGAAAAAATATTAGAAATCATTTTTTCGTAATCAGCTATCTTGCTTAAATCCCCTTGAATGGGAATATATTCACCTTGGTAATTATTTATAGAGTCAAGTAGTTCCTTTATTCCTTTTTCATTTTG
>DASQIV010000687.1:0-6472 GCA_035631415.1 Pseudoneobacillus sp.
CGACAAGTCCATTAATGGAAGCCATATTAATGACCCGACCATAGCCTTGCTTTTTCATGATTGGAAATACATTCTTAATACCGACGAAAGGGGCTGTCAGCATCACTTTAATCAACAGTTCAAACTTCTCTGTCGGAAATTCCTCCAAGTTTGATACATGCTGAAGTCCAGCATTATTGACTAAAATATCAAGACTACCAAAAGTTTCATAGGCCAATTGAAGACTATTTTTAAACTCTGCTTCGTCTGTGACATCGCAGGGAGCAGCCAGTGCTTGAAAGCCTTCTTCCTTCAGTTGAATAGCCACTTGCTCACTTTTTTCCTTATTCATATCAGAAATAACAACCTTTGCACCTTCAAGTGCAAAAGTTCTTGCTATTTCCAATCCAATTCCACTTGCAGAACCCGTAATAAAGGCTGTTTTTCCTTCAAGGAGCTTAGCCATTTAAGTTCCTCCTTATAAAACTGATTTGGGTTTGCTGTTACAAACTCCATTCAACTATTATTCGTCGAATTAAAATACTCAAGAATTCTATTAATAGATTCCTAAGATCGAGTACACGGCAATGATAAAGAATACAGCTAGGGTCTTAATCACAGTGATGGCAAAAATATCACGATATGATTGCTTATGTGTTAATCCTGTTACAGCTAGTAGTGTAATAACCGCTCCATTGTGCGGGAGGGTATCCATTCCACCAGATGCCATGGAAATAACACGGTGCATCACTTCAGGTGGAATATTAGCAGCTGCTATCGCTTTATTATAGGTTTCAGACATTGCACTTAAAGCAATTCCCATTCCACCAGAAGCAGATCCGGTAATACCTGCAAGTGTAGTTGTCGTAACTGCCCCGTTCACGAGTGGATTCGTGAATGTTCCAGAAATACCTTTACTTACAATCGCGAAACCTGGAAGAGCAGCAATAACTCCACCAAATCCATATTCAGCAGCCGTATTCATGGTTGCAAGTAACGATCCAGCAATGCTCGTATTTAGCCCTTCTTTGAAGTTTTTGGTTACCCTTTTCCAATCGTATGCAATGGTAGTGACAATACCAACAATTAATGCCATTTCAACTGCCCAGATACCTACGAACGCTGTAACATCCACGACACCTAATGCATCCATACCAATTTTGGTAAAGTCAAAACCTTCTGGATACCACTTAGGAATATAGGTGACAAACACTTTATTCATTACCCCAACCAAGATTAGAGGTACGAATGCTAGAATTTGACGTCCAAGAGGCTGATTTGTAGATAAATCTGGTGAAGGCTCTACTGATCCAGCTAATTTTTGAACTTCAGCAGCTGCAGCCGTTTCGGATGCAAATCCGAAGTAACCCTCACCTGCTCTCTCTGCCTTTTTACGACGTGATTCAAGATATAAAAGACCAATAATAAGAACAAATACTCCACCTAAAATCCCTAATACAGGCGCTGCATAAACATCTGTTTTAAAAAATGAAGTCGGAATAACGTTTTGAATTTGTGGTGTTCCAGGGAGGGCATCCATTGTAAACGTGAATGCTCCCAGTGCGATTGTTCCAGGAATAAGCCTTTTTGGAATATCTGCTTGTCTAAACAACTGAGCCGCAAATGGGAAGATGGCAAATACAGCAACGAATAAACTTACGCCACTATAGGTTAAAATTGCCCCCAACAATACGATGGCAAGCATCGCTCTTTTTGCGCCAATCGTACGTACGATTGTTTTCGCAATGGATTCAGCAAGTCCAGACATTTCAACCACTTTACCGAAAATAGCCCCTAATAAAAAGACAGGGAAATAGTTCTTAATAAATCCAACCATTTTATCCATAAAAACACTCGAGAAAAATGGCAACACATGACTTGGCTCGGTTAATAAAACAGCAAAAAGTGCACAAATTGGCGCGAATAAAATAACAGAGAATCCACGATAGGCAACAAACATTAAAAGTCCTAGCGCCAATAAAATAACGATTAAATCCATGAAAATCCCCCTTACGAAATTGATTTCTCCTAACCTATGTTCTTCAAGTTTTGTAGAAAGCGTTTACAATTTGTTCTTTAATCCTCCCTTTTTTTGAAAATTCTTTACTTTCAACAAATTGCAATTTCCGTGCCAAAACTTTCACTTATTCAAAATTTTCGAGTTGTACAAGGTAAATCAACAAAGGAACTAGTTTACTAGTTATTTACCTTAGCCCTATAATTCCGTTATTCTGGAAAAACTACCACTCTACATTCCGTTATTCTGGAACTTTCCGCTTTTGCGGAATAAATAGTACCTTGAATGTCCAAACCTTTTCAAAAGTTATCGCTCCCCTATGATTTCAAGGTGTTAGTTCGGGAATTACAAGTCATTCTTATTCTAAATAGGATCTAATCTCCTATATTACTCTAGGTCCGTCTATTATTAGTAAAATTATCCATTTTATTTTATCATTATAGTTAATACGAATAAATGTAAAGGTGCTGACCAAGTTGTTCAAACTGTTTTTAATAGAAGATGACGAAACCTTATTTAATGAAGTGAAGGGTCGTTTAACGCAATGGACGTATGAGGTGCATGGTGTTACTGATTTTAGTAGAGTGTTTCAAGAGTTTACGAGTATCAAACCTGATTTAGTCATTATCGATATCCAGTTGCCAAGGTTTGATGGATTTCATTGGTGTCGGATGATTCGAAATCACTCAAACGTTCCGATTCTATTTTTATCGTCTCGCGATCATCCAACTGATATGGTCATGTCGATGCAGCTTGGCGCGGATGATTTTATCCAGAAGCCTTTTCACTTCGATGTCTTGATTGCGAAAATACAGGCCATTCTTCGACGTGTCTATAATTACAATACCGAAGCGATGAATGTAAAAACGTGGTGTGACGCTACGGTTGATTATTTAAAGAATACCATCACCAATGAAGTAGGCATGATTGAATTAACGAAGAATGAGATATTCATTTTAAAGCTGCTGATTGAGCAGAAAAATAAAATTGTTACTAGAGAAGCCTTAATAAAGAGCTTGTGGGATGATGCCCGGTTTGTTAGCGATAATACCTTAACGGTCAATGTAAATCGATTGCGAAAAAAACTAGATGACCTCGGTTTAGGCCAGTTTATTGAAACAAAAGTTGGACAAGGTTACATTGCAAAGGAAGAGACATTATGATTAAAAAGTACTTAGTCGAAAGACGGAGCTGGATTCTTCTCTTCTTGTTCTTACAAGTACAATTCCTATTTATTACTTATCTTGATTCATCGATCCCAATCACTTCTGTCCTTTATATGATTTTTTTATCGTTTATTATTTTTATCCTATTCTTGATTATTCGTTTTCAAAAAGAAACTTCCTTTTATCAAAGTTTAAAAGATTGGCAAGGTGATTTAGACATAATGGATATCGCCGAGGCCACTAGCCCTTTTGAAAAAACAATCACAGATCGTATTACAAAACAAACAAAGTGTCTTAAGCAACAAAGCGACGAGAACTTGCTGCGATTAGAGCAGGAAAAGGATGAACTGTTAGCGTGGATTCATGAGGTCAAAACACCTTTGACAACGATGAATTTAATTATTGATCGGATAGATGATGAGAAGTTGAAAGCACAATTAATTTTTGAATGGTTACGCATTCACCATCTGCTAGACCAGCAACTTCATCAAAGTCGGATTCCCTTCATTCAAAATGATATCTATATAGAGAATGTTGATTTAGAGAATCTGATATATAAAGAAATTAAGTCCTTACAATCCTGGTGCATTCAAAAAGGAATTGGTTTTGACCTAGATATCCAATCATCAGAGGTGCTCAGTGACGGTAAATGGTTAGCCTTTATTTTACGACAATTGATTACCAATGCCGTCAAATATAGTGAAGCATCCGACATCATGATAAAAAGCTATCAGCATCATCATCAAGTCATGCTTGAAATTCAAGACTTTGGCAGTGGGATTGACCCAAAGGACCTGATGCGGATTTTTGATAAAGGCTTCACTTCGACCACGAACCATTTGGACCAGGCGGCAACTGGCATGGGTTTATTTTTAGCAAAAAAAGCGGCAGAGTCCCTCTTGATTCGAATTGATGTTGAATCAGAGTTAGCTAAAGGGACAACGTTTACCTTAACCTTTCCAAAAAGAAATGAATTCGTTCAAATAACAAGCATGTGACAAAAATGTCATATGCTTTTATGATTTTGTTCGCTCAATCGAAGGAAAGTAGCTTCCATTACCATTTAAAATAAAGCTATAAAAGGAGTGAGACAGTATGACCATTTTAGAAGCAACGAAAATTCATAAAAGCTACGGAAATAGATGGAATAAACAAGAAGTGTTAAAAGGAATTGATTTGAGTATTTATGAAGGTGAATTTGTCAGTATCATGGGGGCATCTGGTTCCGGTAAAACGACCTTACTTAATGTTCTTTCTTCGATTGACCATGTTAGTCAAGGCGCAATCAAAATTAAAGGAACGGCCATTACGAAAATGAAGGAAAAACAGCTTGCTGAATTTCGCAAGAATCATTTAGGGTTCATTTTTCAAGAATACAACTTGTTAGATACATTGACAGTAAAGGAAAACATCCTTTTACCATTATCGATTACAAATACACCACGAAAAGAAGCTAATCAAAAATTTGAGGCTGTTGCGTCCGAGCTTGGGATTCTTGACTTGAAGGATAAATATCCAAATGAAATATCCGGAGGGCAAAAACAGCGTACCTCTGCAGCTAGAGCTTTCATTCATGAACCTAGTATTATTTTTGCTGACGAACCAACCGGGGCACTCGATTCAAAATCCGCTTCTGACTTGCTAAACAAGCTGAGCGACTTAAACCAAAAACGTAAAAGCACGATTGTCATGGTAACCCATGATCCTGCTGCTGCTAGCTATTGTAGCCGCGTTATTTTTATCAAAGACGGCCGGATGTACACTCAGTTGAACAAGGGGGAAGAATCACGTCATGACTTCTACAAAGACATTATGAAAACACAAGGTGTCTTAAATGGGGTGCAATATGAGCATTAATCATCTTATTTTTCGAAATCTGAAAAAGAATATTAAAAACTATTATCTTTACGTGTTTGCGTTAATATTTAGCGTGTCTCTTTATTTCGCTTTTGTCACTCTACAATATGATCCAGCACTGGATCATGCAAAGGGTACGATTAAAGGAGCCGCTTCTCTTCGGGCAGCCTCCATCCTACTCGTTGGTATTGTGTCAGTTTTTCTGTTGTACGCAAACAATATTTTTATTAAAAGGCGCAGTAAGGAAATTGGTCTGTTTCAATTAATCGGTATGACAAAAAGCCGAATCTTCCGTATCCTGACGGCTGAGAACTTTATTCTTTACTTCAGTTCCATGTTCATAGGTATTTTTGTGGGATTTGCTGGGTCACGTTTAATCCTAATGATACTTTTTAAAATTACTCGTGTAGAGGCTGCAGCAACTCTGCAATTTGCTCCACAAGCCTTTTATCAAACAGTGATTGTGTTTAGTGCAATTTATATGTTGATTATGATGATGAACCATCTTTTTATCAAAAGACAAAGTATTTTAGCTTTATTCAGAGTCATTTCATCAACCGAGGGGAAAGTGAAAAAGCTTTCTATATTTGAAATGATCATAGGGACTCTAGGATTAGTCCTTGTTGGGGCGGGCTATTATATTTCCTCCAAATTGTTTGGAGGCGACTTTACGAAGATGACTGAGCTATTTTTAGCGATGACGTTCATTTTAGGATCTGTCATTTTGGGGACGTATCTCATTTATAAAGGCACCGTTAGCTTTATTTTTCATACCATCCGTAAACAGAAAAACGGTTATTTAAAGATTAACGAAGTGTTGTCGCTTTCATCGATTATGTTCCGAATGAAGTCTAACGCTTTATTGTTAACCATTATTACGACAGTCTCGGCTCTTGCGATTGGTTTACTGTCGTTGAGCTTTATCTCCTACTATTCAGCAGAAAAATCAGCCGAAAACATGGTCGCTGGCGATTTTTCCTTAACAAATACGGAAGATGCTACCCACTTTAAGGAAGATTTAACGGCTGCAGGCATTGAGTTTAGTGAAACTGTGATTCCTGTGTTTCAAGTAAGTGCGAACCTTTCTACCATAATGGAAACTCAGATTTCGGAAATGACACGTGATCTAAGATCCCTGTCGATGCCTCTGGTCAGTGAGGTTGTGGTGAAGGATTTAGATTTGTCACCAGATGAGACCCTTTTTACTGGATATAGTGATTTATTACAAAAATTTATGAAGCTCAAAAACTCCGGTGAAGTCGAGTTGAAAGGAAAAACCGAAGTTGTCTCTTTGAAGTACTTAGGATTAGAAAAGGAGTTTATCCTTTCAGGCTATTACACAAATGGTGGCCAACCAATTGCGATTGTCGATGATTCCGTGTTCAAGCGTTTACAGGCAGATCAAGACCCTGCCATTCAAAAAGACGGTTCTCTGTTTATCGGAATCGAGTTG
>DASQIV010000688.1:0-3773 GCA_035631415.1 Pseudoneobacillus sp.
AGCTATTCCGATGTTTTCTGAAAAATATAGGCCATCCATACTTCTTTTCTTAAAGTCTTTTATTATAATGGGAAGCTTTGTAACGATTTTATAGAGTAAATAAAATTCTAATATAATAATCATAAGCTCAACCGCAATAATCAACCACGTTACTTGAGAGTAAGAGCTTAGTAGTTCATCAGGAATGATTAATTGTGCTGCAGCATATCCTCCAAGAACTGGAACTCCAATCATTTTAAGGGAGTATCTATTGCGAATAACTAAAAAGTAAGTCATAACAGGTATAACTAAAATGAAATCGATTAATGATGCAATAACAATCTTCTCATTGATGGGAAAAAAGATTGGTTGATGATAGATTGTGAAGTTAGCACTCAAAATTAATAATATGAGAATGAAATAGATTCCCCAGTTGGCTTTACCTGCTTGGTAGACCATTTTCATCACCTCTTACTTCCATTATATAGAATTTTTGGTAAATGATAAATAAAAAAGTGCTACACATTTTGTGTGTAGCACATAAATAGGGGGAGTTAAAACAATTAAGAAGTAAACTGACACTTCCTTGATAAAATATGCAATGCCTCTTCCACTTGTGCATCTTTTGGTGGTTCTATTTCCTTTAGTGGGTATTCTAACCCAAGAGCTTCCCATTTATAGACTCCAAGTTTATGGTAGGGAAGAATCTCAATTTTTTTTACATTAGTAAGTGTGGAAATAAAATCCGCCATCTTGTTTAAGTCAGTAACATCATCTGTAATAGTTGGTACCAAAACATGTCGGATCCATATTGGTACTTTTTTTTCGGAAAGGTAATGAGCAAACTCCAGGATATGATCATTTGGCAACCCGGTAAGTTGGATATGTTTTTTTCGATTTATATGCTTTAAATCAAGCAGGATCAAATCAGTATATTGAAGGAGTTCAGCCAACTGTTCTTGGAAAAGCTTTGCGTTTGAATAACAACCACCGGAGGAATCAATGGTGGTATGAATTCCATGTTTTTTACATTCCTTAAAAAGTTCAATTAAGAATGGTAATTGTAATAGAGGTTCTCCACCACTTACAGTAATTCCACCGCCTGAAGATTGAATAAATGGAAGATAAGAAATTAAATCGTTTATGATATCAGAAACAGACATTTGCTTTCCAGTTCCTATTTCCCAAGTATCGGCGTTATGACAAAACTGACAGCGTAAGAGGCATCCTTGTGTGAATACGACATATCTAATACCTGGTCCATCCACCGTTCCTAATGTCTCAATAGAATGTATGTTTCCAATCATGTTAAAAATCTCCCTTCGCTTCAAGCGAGGTCTCATAAAGAGGGGAGACCTCGAACCCTTTAATTATCTTTTTTAATTCATGAACTAACGGACTAGTGTTAATTCTAGGTGTTTACTTATTTATATTTATAGTGATTCATGGAATGTACGATTAATGACATCCATTTGTTGCTCTCGCGTTAATTTTATGAAGTTTACAGCATAACCAGAAACACGAATGGTTAATTGTGGATACAATTCAGGATGTTCCATTGCATCCATTAAGGTTTCACGATTAAACACGTTAACATTAAGGTGATGACCAGCTTTAATGGCATAACCATCTAATATAGAAACTAGATTACGAGTTTGACTTTCCTCTTCCTTGCCTAATGCTTTGGGTACAATTGAGAAAGTATTAGATATCCCATCCATCGCAGACTGATATGGAAGCTTCGCAACAGATGAAAGAGATGCTAAAGTTCCTTTTGTATCACGTCCATGCATAGGGTTTGCTCCAGGGGCAAATGGTTCCCCAGTACGTCGTCCGTCAGGTGTATTTCCTGTCTTCTTACCATAAACGACATTAGATGTAATAGTTAGAATGGACATCGTATGAACTGAATTACGATAGGTTTGATGTTTGCGAAGTTTTTTCATAAAACGTTCCACAATATCAACGGCAATACTATCAACTCGGTCATCGTTATTTCCGTATTTTGGATAATCCCCATTCGTAACAAAATCAACTGCGATTCCTTTTTCATCACGAATGGTTTTTACTTCAGCAAATTTTATTGCACTTAAGGAATCAGCCACAACGCTTAGCCCAGCAATACCAGTAGCCATGGTTCTTAAAATTTCTGAATCATGTAAAGCCATTTCGATCCGTTCGTAGCTGTATTTATCATGCATATAGTGAATGATGTTTAGAGTATTAATATATAAATCCGCTAGCCACTCCATCATTTGATCAAATTTTGCCATGACCTCATCATAATTTAAAATTTCAGATGTGATTGGAGCAAAATCTGGACCCACTTGAATTTTTAGTTTTTCATCTACTCCACCATTGATAGAGTAGAGAAGGGCTTTCGCTAAGTTCGCGCGAGCTCCAAAAAATTGCATTTGCTTACCGATTTCCATTGCAGAAACACAACAAGCAATTCCGTAATCATCATTATATTCAGGGCGCATTATATCATCATTTTCGTATTGGATGGAGCTAGTTTTAATTGACATTTTTGCACAGTACTCTTTAAAGTTTTCCGGTAACTGCGGCGACCAAAGTACGGTTAAGTTTGGTTCCGGAGCTGGTCCTAGATTATCTAGAGTGTGTAAGAAACGAAAAGATGTTTTAGTGACCAGTGGACGACCGTCCATTGCCATGCCCCCAATGGATTCCGTTACCCAAGTTGGATCACCACTAAATAATTCATTATAATCAGGAGTACGAGCAAATTTTACTAGACGAAGCTTCATTACAAAATGATCGACTAGTTCCTGTGCCTGTTCTTCTGTTAAAATACCATTTTGTAAATCTCTATCAATATAAATGTCAAGGAAGGTTGAAACACGACCTAGGCTCATGGCAGCACCATTTTGTTCTTTAATGGCCGCTAAATATCCGAAATATAACCATTGGAATGCTTCAACTGCATTACTAGCAGGTTGAGAAATATCGAAACCATAAATATTTGCAAGTTCTTTTAATTCATGAAGGGCACGAATTTGTTCTGATATCTCTTCGCGAAGACGCATATTATCTTCTGTCATGACTTTAGTTGTTGTAGCAAGATCTTTTTTCTTTTCTGTAATTAAGAAATCAACACCATACAAAGACACACGTCGATAATCGCCAATAATTCTTCCCCGTCCGTAGGCATCTGGTAGACCTGTAATGATAGCGGCCTTTCTAGCTAGTATCATTTCATCAGTATATGCATCAAAGACTCCTTGATTATGCGTTTTTCTATAATCTGTAAAAATCTTTTCAACTTCTTCATTTAATTGAAATCCATAAGCTTCACATGCTGCTTTTGCCATTCTAATACCACCGAATGGTTGCAATGAACGATTAAAAGGCTTATCTGTCTGAACACCTACTATTTTTTCTAATTCTTCATTTAAGTACCCAGGACCATGGGAGATAATGGTAGATACTGTTTCGGTGTCCATTTCAAGGACTCCGCCTCTTTCTCTTTCCTGTGTAGTTAACTCCATTACTCGTTCCCAAAGTTTAGTAGTCGCAGAGGTTGCGGATGCTAAGAAGCTTTCGTCACCAATATACGGTTGAAAATTTTTTAGTATAAAGTCTCTTACATTTACGTTATTTGTCCATGTACCTTTTGTAAAACCTACCCATTGATGTTTCATCATTTTCCACCTCTTTAAAATATATAACAGTTATGATGTTTTTATCTTACATCTTATATAACAGATAATAAGTGAAATACTTCACAAATAAAAGGGGGTAAAGCCTAATATTTGTTAAGATATTGTGAAAAC
>DASQIV010000689.1:0-3201 GCA_035631415.1 Pseudoneobacillus sp.
GGTAGAGCACAGGTTGCAAAGTATATTTGGGATTTATTTGATATGGGAACGGACATTTCGCCTTTTTACGAAATGGCAGCACAAGATTCGATCCTCAGAACAATAGCTGAAAAATATAAGGGACTTCGGATTATAAAAATAAATGATCTTTTTGAATGTCTATCCTGGGCTGTAATGGGCCAACAAATAAATTTGAAATTTGCTTATACTTTAAAAAAACGACTTGTTGAAAAATATGGAGAAAAGCTTATATATGAAGGAGAATCCTATTATTCATTTCCTACGCCACGAGTGATATCGGCGCTACAAGTCGAGGATCTTTTGTCTCTCCAATTTACAACAAGAAAAGCAGAATATATGATAGGTATTGCAAAGCAATTAGAGGACGGCTTGCTTATAAAAGAAGAGTTAGAGTTGGAATCAGATTATGTTACGCTATTAAAAAAATTAATTTCCATAAGAGGAATCGGTAACTGGACAGCTGATTACACCATTATGAAATGCTTTTCTTTAAACTGTGCCTTTCCTTTGGCTGATGTAGGTATTCACAACGCAATAAAAGGTATTTTAGGATTAAAGGAAAAGCCAAAGCTTTCTGAAATTCAGGAAATGGCAAGGAATTGGGAAGGTTGGGAGTCATATGCTGCCTTTTATTTATGGCGATGGCTTTATGACTAATAAGTGTAAGGAGAGATATAGAAATGACAATTAGAAAAATCACCGTAAAAGAATTACAGGAAAAAATGGCAAAAGAAAAAAACGTTTCCTTATTAGATGTTAGAGCAGAGGAGAAATTTCAAGAATCACATATAGAAGGTACAACTTGGAATATCCCAAAAACGGATATCTTTAATATGGAGGAAGGCTCGATTTCTGTATTGCCGAAAGATCAAGAAATCATCATCACTTGTACAACTGGAAATTCTGCGGCAAAATGTGCTGAGATTTTATCTGAAAAGGATTATAATGTTTTAGTGTTAGAAGGCGGAGTTACAGCATGGAAGGAATTAATGAGTTCGTCTAAATCATAACCGATTGGAAGAGACCAAATCATGCTTCAGAGTATTAATAAACAACTAGAAAAAATCATGCCTTTAATTACTCCGATAAGCGTTGTTTTAGGGGTACTTTTATCAGTTTATATTAAGGATTATTCTTTTTTAATTCCGTGGATATTCGCTTTTATGACCTTTTCGGGTAGCTTAGGTTCCAATTTTCGATCTTTAAGTAATGCTTTATTACACCCACTCCCGATTGTGATCACGCTCGTTATTTTGCATATTATTATGCCATTATGGGCTTGGAGTATTGGACATATTGTCTTTAGTGAAGATATCTTTACGATTACGGGGCTCATTCTAGGTATGGCCATTCCTACAGGGATTACTAGCATGATATGGGTTTCCATCTATAAAGGGAATATTCCTTTAACAATATCGCTTATTTTAGTCGATACATTACTCTCACCAATATTAGTACCATTAACGATTTCTCTCATAGTAGGTCAAAAAATCGAAATGGACGTTTCCAGCATTATGACAGGACTGTTAGGCATGATCGTGATTCCTTCGCTTGTGGGAATGTTCATCAATCACCTAACAAAAGGAAAGGTAAAAGAAGTATGGAGTCCACGCCTAGCACCTTTTTCGAAAATTGGTATTGGGATTGTCGTCATGCTTAATGGTGCAGTAGTTGCACCATATTTACGAGACATTAGTTTGAAGCTTGTACTTATTGCTCTAGCTGTGTTTTTTATTGCCATTACAGGATATTTCTTTTCTTTTATCATTGGAAAGTTAATTTTAAAAGATAGGGAAACAGTTGTGGCTTTAACCTTTACGGGTGGAATGAGAAACATAAGTGCTGGAGCAGTGCTGGCTACTTCATATTTTTCACCAGCAGTTGCAGTTCCAGTAGTAGTGGGCATGCTTTTTCAGCAAGTATTGGCCTCATTAAGTGGATTCTTAGTCGATCGATACTACCATCGCCAAGATGAAAATGCAAAACTTACAGCATAATAGATATAAAAGGAGTAAGAAATCTCATTTCTTACTCCTTTTTTTATTGTTTTAGTAGCATAGCTCAACGTAATTCTGTTAGCGAAAATTAATTCCGTCAAACTGAACAATAATTCCGCCAATTTCACAACTTAGACATCAATAAGCAAAGCGTTTTTCTCTCCGAATACAAATAATTTCTGAATAAGATAAAAAATAATATGAATAATAAAATGGGGATTAAAAATTTTCCAAAGGAGATAAAAATATGAAAAAACACTATTTGTCATTCCTTTTATCATTCGTCTTAATTGTCTTTATGAGCCCTAATCTAAACGCATTAGCGGAAAATAAAGCTCCTACAAACGGGACAACCTATACGGAGTCCCACATTAAATTAAAATACAGAATGCAGTAGCTTTGGATTGAACATGCTTGGTGGACGAGAAGTTTTATTGTTAGTAACTTAGCGGGATTAGAAGATCAACAAGCTGTATTGAATAGACTGTTAAAAAATCAAGTAGACATTGGTAACGCGATTAAACCTTATTATGGGGAACAAGCTGGTACAAAGCTTACAGAACTCCTAAAGGAACATATCTTGATTGCAGGCAGCATCATTGAGGCAGCTAAAAAAGGTGATCAAGCAAATGTAGATAAATTCAATAAAGATTGGATTCGCAATGCGGATCAAATTGTTGCTTTTTTAACCAGTGCCAATCCAAATTGGGACAAAAAAGAGCTGACTGATATGTTCTATACCCATTTAAAACTGACTACCGATGAAGTAGTCGACAGGCTTAAAAAGGACTGGGAAAATGATATTCGCACAGCAGACACAAATGAAGAGCATCTTATCCATATGGCCGACTTTTTAACAGAAGGAATTGTAAAACAATTCCCGAAAAAATTTAAATAATATATGAAAAGCCAACTAACCTCAAAAGTTAGTTGGCTTTTATTAAAAGCGCTGTTTTCCTTTTTTCATAGATTATAGATTCTATTGTGTACTTTGATTATTATTAAAATCCTAGTATAAGAAAAATAAAAGTATTGTAGTAATAACTCCAACCCATATGGCCAATAGGAAGCAGTACCCCATAATATGACGAATATGAAGACCAACCACACTAAGAATGGGTAACGCCCAAAATGGCTGAATCAAGTTCGTCCATGCATCGCCCCAACCAACTGCCATCGCAAT
>DASQIV010000690.1:0-10111 GCA_035631415.1 Pseudoneobacillus sp.
GCTGTAACTGGCTTGTTTGCTTAGGGGTTTGGCTGGCATATGGAGCTGATGATATCGGTGGAAAAATACTTGCTATCTGGTTCCCCATTATGGGATTTGTAGCAATCGGTTTTCAGCACGTTGTTGCCAACATGTTTGTCATCCCTGCAGCTATCTTTGCGGGGCACTTCACATGGGTAGATTATTTCGCTAACTTTGTTCCGGTTGTCATTGGAAATGTGATTGGCGGCGGTGTTTTTGTAGCCTTGATTTATTGGATGGTTCACAAGGATTCGCTTTCATCACGATCTAACGCTAAATCAATGATTAAGAAAGCTAGTTAACCACTATTAAGATTAACTTTTTACGATGTTAAGAGTTTAATAGAAAAATTAATTTTTAGCTTAAATGGATTTATCTGTTTTTTTATTAAGGAGGACTTACAGTGAATGAAAAAGTGAATGTTCTAATAAACGGAACAGCACATGAAGTGGAAAAAGGAACTCGTATTTTAGATTATTTACTTAAACAGGAAATGGAGCATCCACATATATGCTATTCAGAAGTTCTTGGACCCGTACAGAGCTGTGATACCTGTATGTGTGAAGTAAACGGTAGCATTATGCGTGCCTGTTCCACTGTGGTAGAAGAAGGCATGGATATATTGACGTCTTCTGAGCTTGCAAAACAAGCCCAAGAGGAAGCTATGGACCGAATACTAGAAAACCATTTATTATACTGCACCGTTTGTGACAATAACAACGGCAATTGTCGTGTGCATAATACGGCAGAAATGATGGGAGTAGAACATCAAACACGACCTCATCGCTCAAAGGGCTATGAAGTAGATATGACTCACCCGTTTTATCGTTACGATCCTGATCAATGTATTTTATGCGGCCGCTGTGTGGAAACCTGTCAGGATCTTCAAGTGAATGAAACGCTAACCATCAACTGGGAAAGCGGGCAGCCTCGTGTCTTATGGGACGGAGGAAAAAGTATTAACGAATCCTCTTGTGTATCCTGCGGGCAATGTGTGACCGTTTGTCCTTGTAACGCCTTAATGGAAAAATCGATGCTGGGAAATGCAGGCTTCATGTCAGGGATTTCCGATGACTTACTTACACCCATGATTGATATCGTGAAAGCAGTAGAGCCTGATTATCAAACGATTTTTGCAGTATCGGAAGTTGAAGCAGCGATGCGTGAAACTCGTATTGAAAAAACAAAAACGGTTTGTACGTTCTGTGGTGTTGGTTGTTCCTTTGAAGTTTGGACAAAGGACCGTGAAATCCTAAAAATTGAACCTTCTGAAAACGCTCCTGTCAACAGTGTTTCTACCTGTGTAAAAGGTAAATTTGGTTGGGATTTTGTCAATTCCCAAGAACGAATTACCTCACCTTTAATCCGTAAAGGTGATGTGTTTGTGGAAGCAAGCTGGGATGAGGCCCTTACTTTAGTGGCGGAGAAGATGGGCGGTATTAAAGAAACATACGGCAGCGATGCCATTGGTTTTATTTCTTCTTCTAAAATAACGAACGAGGAAAATTACCTCATCCAAAAGATGGCACGTCAAGTATTTGGAACGAATAATGTCGACAACTGCTCTCGTTATTGCCAGTCACCTGCTTCATGGGGATTACAGCAAACAGGCGGCATCGGCGGGGATTCAGGAACGATTCAAGATATCGCGGGTGCAGGGCTTGTTATGCTGGTAGGGTGCGCACCGGCAGAAGGACATCCTGTACTGGCCACACGTATTAAGCGGGCGCAAAAGCTTCACGGTCAGAAATTAATCACTGTTGATGTACGCAGACATGAAATGGGTGACCGTGCCGACTTGTTCGTACGTCCAAAGCAAGGGACAGATTACGTATGGCTTTCCGCTATTACGAAGTACATGATTGATCAAGGCTGGCATGATGCGAAATTTATTACCGAACATGTGAATCACTATGATGAATTTTTAGAAATGATGGAGCCTTATAGTTTGGAAGAGGCAGAGAAGATCACAGGTATTGCGAAGGAAACATTAATCCAAATGGCAGAAATGATCCGGGATGCCGATGGAACCGTGATTTGTTGGGGAATGGGTGTCACGCAAAATATCGCAGGTTCACACACATCTGTTGCAATTGCGAACCTGCTTCTTGCTACTGGTAACATGATGCGTCCAAACGCTGGTGCATACCCATTACGAGGACATAATAATGTTCAAGGCGCAGCAGATATGGGAACCATGCCAAATATCTTCCCTGGGTATCAATCCGTAACAAATATTGAATTCCGTGAAAAATTTGAGAAGGCTTATGGGGTGAATATCCCAGAAAATCCTGGTCTAGACAATATTGAAATGCTCGGAGCTGTTGATAAAGGCGAGATGAAGGCGATGTATATAGCTGGAGAGGATATGGCATGGGTTGACGCTGACTCGAACCATACACAGGCGATGCTTGCGAAGTTAGATTTCCTTGTTGTTCAAGAAATCTTCCTAACCACAACCGCTCAATTTGCAGATGTAATTTTGCCAGGTGCTCCTTCTCTTGAAAAGGATGGAACGTTTACCAATACCGAGCGACGTGTGCAGCGCTTATACCAAGCCTTACAGCCTCTAGGCGATAGCAAACCGGACTGGTGGATTCTGATGCAGCTCGCTAAAAAGCTGGGCTTTGATTGGAATTATACGCATCCAAGTGAGATTTTTGATGAAATGGCAAGCTTAACACCTTTCTTCAGCCAGTGTAATTATGATGTTCTTGACGGTTGGAACAGTTTCCACTGGGGTTCTCTTGATGGATCCAACACGCCATTGCTTTTCAAAGACGGGTTTAATTTTCCAGATAAGAAAGCACGTTTTGGATTGTTTGATTATGTACCGCCAATGGAGTTCCCACAGGAATTTGATCTCGCGTTAGATAATGGACGTCTGTTGGAGCACTTCCATGAAGGAAACTTAACACAGAAATCAGAGGGACTTAACTACAAATTCCCAAATGTGTTTGTGGAAGTATCACCGGAATTGGCAAATGAACGAGGCGTAAAAGACGGTTCACTTGTTCGTCTTGTCTCGCCGTACGGAGCGATCAAGCTGCCAGTTCTCGTAACCGATCGTGTGGAAGGAAAAACGGTTTATGTGCCAATGCACTCTTCAAGCCACGAAAGTGCGGTGAACCTTCTTACGGGTGGGGCAGTAGATGTTGTGACACATACACCAGCATACAAACAAACGAAGGTGCGGATGGAAGTCCTTGAACTGAACGGAGAAAATCCGCTTCCAAGGTACAATCCGCGTAATGCGACTCGGACACCACAAATGGGACTTGAAATATACCGCAAGTGGGAACGCGGTGATTACGAACCGATTTCTAATATAAACGAGCATATTGAGCCTGGTTTGTATGACAGGAGGAATGCGTAATGGCCAAACCGATTAAAATCATTCAAAAGACAGAATTGACTGAAGAACAAAAGAAAATGCAATCCCTGGAGAATCTACTCTCCGGGGTTGCGGAAAATAAGGATTCACTGCTCGAGACCTTAAATTTGCTGCAGGAATTACACGATAGTGGGATCATGGACGCTTTAGGAAGTCTGCTAAAATCAAAAGAAAAAGCTGCAAAAATTGCTGTTGGTCAAATGACAAGAGAGCCGGTCACAAACATGATTAACAATGCAATGGCGGCAGGCGGTATACTGACGGAACTGGATCCAAATATAACGAGTAAGCTCGCTAAAAGCTTGACGAATGGATTGCAAAAGGCTCAGCAAGGGTTAGTAGAAGATACCAAACTTGGAGTTTTTGACTTAATGAAAGCTCTAAAGGATCCTGATATAAATCGGGTGATAGGATTTGGATTTAATCTTTTAAAAGGCATGGGCGAAGGATTAAAAGAGTAAATGTATACAAATCATAAACCCATTCGTTTAGGTAATGAATGGGTTTCCTCTTTGGAATTAAACTAAGTGGTAGCGATAAGGAGGAACATATTATGGCAAAGAATATGGAGCATCAATTTAGTATGCTTGTTCGCGAAATTAGAAAAGAATATGTCGGAAATGGTCCAAAAGAAATCACCACCAAATTTATCGGTTCTTGGGCGGTTAGTGAAATGAAGGGAAACCTGACAAATGTCGAGAAGTTCATGCTTACTTCAGATCATGGTGAACAAATGGTTCATGAAACGAGAACAAGATTTGTGAAGGAAATATACAAAAAGCCAGATGTTCTTTTAAGATTTGAGAACTTAATGGGTGCCAAAGTATTACGACTTTTTTCTGATATTAATATTAAAGAAGATATTGCCATGACAGTATTCGTATTTGACCAATCGATTGAAGGAAAGTAATGAGGAGTGAAAAAATATGATTCAGCCAATGAAAATGGAAAGCAGCATATGGCGATATGAAGAGGGCGTCGTACAAAGAGTAACGGATACCATAGTCACTGAATATCCAATGACAATTGTCTTAAATGGGCAGGAATTTGCTACCCTTGTTTGTAGCCCTGAGCATATAGAAGAATTAGTTGTTGGCTTTTTGGCGTCAGAAGGAATTATCCGAAGTATGAAAGACTTTAAGGAGCTAACGATTATTGAAGCGACTGGTCGCGCGATTGTTAATACACATAAGATCAACAAACTAAACGAATTATTCCATTCCAAACGAGTCGTAACATCCTGCTGTGGAAAAAGCCGTCAAAGCTTTTATTTCTATAATGATGCTAGAATCGTTAAACCACTGGAAAACGTAGATGTCACGATTTCCATTGAACAGTGTTTTCATTTGATGCAACTTATGCAGGATTCGTCTTTTATCTTCCAAGATACGGGGGGAGTCCATAATGCGGCCCTTTGTGACCCAAACGGCATCATCGTAGACAGAACGGATATTGGCCGACACAATGCTCTTGATAAAATTTATGGCTATTGTCTACAACACTCCATATCTCTTTCAGACAAGATTATTGTGTTTAGTGGTCGTATATCCTCGGAGGTACTACTAAAAGTAGCCAAAATAGGATGCGGGATCGTCTTATCAAAATCAGCTCCAACAGAATTGGCGCTGAAGCTGGCTGAAGAGCTTCACATAACGACCGTTGGTTTTCTCCGTAAACAATCTTTAAACATCTATACAAGACCGGATCGAATAGAAATACAGGGTGTTCAATCACTTACGTAAAAAGTGTCGTTCCTGCGCGAACGTCACTTTTTATTACAGAACAGGGGCTCTTTTTTTCGACGAAAATCTACATAAATCTGCTATAATATATAAGAATAAATGATAGGAGGTGAAAAGAAATGGAAAAAACACTTCATTTGATTTTGGACAAACTAGATGCTATGGATCGAAGAATGGATGAGATGGATCAAAGGCTATCGGCTGAACAAAAGAGACAAGGTGATTTATTTCAACAATTAATAAATACCGTTGCAGCTACTAATGTAAAAATGACCGAAACAAATGAAAGACTGGCTGCACTTGAAACGAAAGTAGATTCCGTCATTGTCGAGGTAAAAGAAATCAAAAACACGATGGCGACAAAACATGACTTAGAATATTATGATCAAATGATCTCAGAGCATTCTAGGCAAATTTATAAGCTGAAAAATCATTAATCCTCACTCAATTACTGTTATAGTTGGTAAAAATGAGAATCAAAAATCTCCTTTGTATCTACAAAAATGAAAGACCTTACTTTCCTCATAGATGAAAAATTTAAAATTCCGATGAAGCTTTAGATAGGGACAGTGGAGCCCTTGTCCCGCCATTTTATGGAGGTACTTGGTACTTTATTATAAAATGTTAGTTGTTTAAACACTATCCGCTATAGTCAAAAAAAGACAGACTCAGAAATAGATCCTGAAACTGTCTGTTAGATGGGTGTTACATCATTTTTCCTGTACGATCATTTTCGGAAATTTAGTTATACTTTTACTGATAATTTTTTGAACAAATAAAGCACAAACACTAAACGTACATAATAAAAATAGAAATCTTAGGAAAAAGGATAGTACCAGCATGAGACCTACAAGTATAACAACAACCAAACCTGGAATTGGTTTTGAAATAGATAGGTAAAAGCTGTTACGTATTAGCTGTTTGCCAGTCATAGTAAACGAAATAAGTAATGGATACATATAAATAGTCATTAACAAAAATAAAAGGCCCATTACAGTGAAAATAGGAAGTATTAGTATTACCAAAGTTTTTGGAAGCTGAAGAATGACATGAAAATCAATAACAAAAATACTAACCATTGCTAGTTGGATAAAACCAATGATACAGCTTTTTTTGAAATACTTTTTAAAATACATCAAATAGGTTGCTGCAATAGGAGTTTCCTTATCATTAGTCCATTCGCGAATGATGGCAAGCATGGCAACAGAGGCAGGGAATATGGTAAACAACGGTAGAGAGAATAAAATCCATAATCCATTTAATATCGAATAGTTTGCGAATGTCGTCAATAATTTGTATATCCTTCCATCAAGTGTTAGCATTATGATCCACCTACTTTTTTTACTTGAATCCAGTTAGAGTAATTCCTTGAATGAATTGACGTTGTACAAAGAAATAGAGAATAATGATCGGAACCGTAAACAAGGTAGAGGCGGCCATTAACATACCCCATTCCACCGTGTATTCACCGATAAAGGATCGTAATCCAACGGAAAGTGTCCACTTCTCCGGGTCATTTAAGTAAATGAGTGGGCCCAGGAAATCTCCCCATGAAGCTAAGAACGTAAATAAGGCAACGGTGTAGAGAGCTGGTCTTGATAATGGCAGGATAATCTGCCAATAAATTCGAAACTCTGAAGCACCGTCTATTTTCGCTGATTCCGTTAATTCAAATGGTATGGAGAGGAAAAATTGTCTTAGCATAAAAATATAAAAGGCAGATCCAAAAAAGTTAGGTAGAATAAGAGGCCAATACGTATCAAGCATTCCCATCTTATTAAATAATACATATAAAGGAATCATCGTCACTTGAAACGGTAGAATCATCGTACCCATCATAAGAAAGAAAATAAAATTCCGTCCTTTAAATTTCATTCTTGCCAGTGCATAGGCAACTAATGGGGAAGCAATAATCTGCCCAAGAATGGAAAAGAAGCAGATGAATAATGTATTTAACGTATAACGAACAAAAGGAATCATTTGCGTTGCGTCCACATAATTAGACCATTGGATGGTCTCCGGAACCCAAACAATAGGGATGGCGAATATTTCACTTTTTGTTTTTAATGAAGTTAAAACGAGCCAAGCAAATGGTCCTAAGAAAAGAAGTCCCACCAATATCAATCCTAGATGGGGAAGGATCGATTTCCGCATAACGTTTGTGACTCTTTTTTTACAATTACTCACTACTTTTCACCTCCGTAGTAAACCCATTTGGCAGAGGTTTTAAATACAATAATGGTCAGTACAAGTACGATAATAAATAGAACCCAAGCCATTGCGGAGGCATAGCCCATTTTTAAAAATGAAAAGGCGACCTGATAAAGGTAAATTGCATAGAATAGCATCGAATTTTCAGGTCCACCCACCGATTGGGAGGCTTCTGCAAATATTAAGCCTTGAGTAAAGAATTGGAATGAACCAATTAGCCCCATAATGACATGGAATAGAGTAACAGGTGAGATAGCCGGTAGGGTAATATGACGAAACTTTTGGAAAAAGTTGGCTCCATCCATATCAGCCGCTTCATAATAGATTTTTGGTACATCCTGCAAGGCTGCCAAATACATAACAGTGGTTGTACCAGTTCCCCAAAATCCCATAATAATAATGGCTGTTTTGGTCCATTTTGGATCCATCAGCCAGCTTGGTTGGACAAGTCCTACATAACCTAGCAATTCATTGATTAATCCATATTGAGCATTAAAAAGCCACAACCATAAGAGGGACCCAGCTACCGCTGGTACTAAAGTAGGTAAAAAATAAATGGTTCGATAAAGAGATTGTCCTTTTACATTCATATTGAGAATTAAAGCCATCAGCAGTGCAAAGGCTAAATGTGGAATCAAGCCAAAAATCGTAATGTAAAGAGTATTATAGAGTGATAAATAAAACTTCGTGTCTTGGAACAATTCCTTATAGTTTTCTAGACCGACCCAATTGGGAGAGGAGAAGAGGTTGTAGTCTGTTAAACTATAATAAAAGGACATGATGATAGGATATAGTGAAAAAACGAGAAAACCGATGATCCATGGGCTTGCAAAGAGAAATCCATGGATGATATTTCTTCGCTCTCTCTGTTTGACTCCAATTATTTTACCTTTTTCCACTTCAAACACCTCCTAAATTGAAATCAAAGAGCTAGGAATCAGCTCTTTGATTTCAACGGTCCTCTATTTTGAATTAACTTCATCCGCTAGTGGTTGAATCGCTTCTTTTACATTATCCATTGCTTCTTGAGCTGAGATCGTTCCTTTTAGAGCTTTTTCCGTTTGTTCGGTTAGAGCTTGTAAATATTGATTAATGTAAACACTATTTGGGAACCCTTGTAGATTTTCACTTTTGGCAGCTTCATAGAATTCCCACATTGGTTCTGTTTTTTTATTTTCCGTAATTCTTGGGTCATCTAATGCTTCAATAACCGTTGGAATTGTAAAGGCATCAATGGAGAAATCAATTTGAGAATCCTTGCCTAATAAATATTTCATAAATGTCCATGCCGCTTCTTTATTTTTTGCATTCTTAGGAATAAATACGCCACGAGGGCCAATCATTCCAGAGCCCTTTAAATCAGGACGATCTGCTGGATATGGGAATGGAGCAACCCCGATTGGACCATCGGCACCTCTGTATTCTTTAAAGTCATATTCCCAACCAATCATCATCGCAAGTTTACCTGTTAATAATGGATCTTGTTCCGTATTGGCTGTACCTAAACCAGAGCGGAATCTACTAATTTGGTCAATTCCAAATTCATCATAAAATTTACGTTCGTATTCAATCGCTCTAACATTTTCACTTCGGTTTGGAGTCACTTCGCCTTTATCAGAGTCGTAAAAAGAGCCACCAAAAACGACTGGCCAAAATACGTTATCAAGCCAAGGATAATCAGGAATAAATCCGATTTGTGTGATGGTATCACCGTCACGTTTCGTTAATTGTTGTGCGTAGGAAAATAGTTCTTCCATTGTTTCAGGAGGAGCCGTAATACCAGCTTCTTCAAACACTTTTTTGTTATACATTAATTTCGAAGCCATACTCATGGTGAAAGGTAGGCCATAGGTTTGGTCATTAATCACCATTCTTTCTAGAGCAGCAGGGATAAACATATTTTTATCAAAATTATCCTTCTTAAAATAATCCTCTAATGGCTCAATGGCTCCAGCATCTGCCCATGGACCAATATTGTTCCAATAGGTTAATGCAATATCAGGGGGATTTCCACCAGAAATAGCCGTTAATTGTTTCGTTGCATCCTGGTTTCCAAGGACTTTTACAACAATTTCATCCTGGCTCTTATTAAAAGCTTCTACGCGAGCTTTAATGGGACCGGCATCACGATCACTCCACACATGCCAGAAGGTAATTTCCACCTTTTCTTTTTTAGTGGAAGAATCTTTAGACTTATCAGAGTCTGATGGAGATGAATTACAGGCAGCTAAACTAAACAAAAGGATCAGGGAAAGAAACATCATACTAAATTTGTTAAGCGTTTTCATTTTAAGCCCCCCTTAAAATTTTTGTAACTACTGTAAATAGTTATCCTTGAGTTCGGATGAACGATAGAACAGTATACTAGTACGAAAATATTCTGAATGGTGAATATAAATACCACATTTAATTTTAAAAAAGAAATATTTTTCCGTAATAAAGGTAATAAGTCCTATACAGTCGTATTCTTGAGTCGAAGAGGATGAAAATAGTAATGGTAAAATGCCTACACGAAAACAATTCCCAGTAGCATTTGGAAACAAAAATATCTTATTTAGTCGAAGGTGCTGGCAATCAAGAATTGCAGTATGAAGAAGGATGTGTATCATCTTACACATGACATTGGTAAAATCATTGTTTTTTTGTAAAAAAAAAATAGAAGTAATCCGTTTAGCCGGTTACTTCCATTTTTTCTATTAGTTGCTTATCTTTGAAAAAGTAGAGTTGGATCATGGTTTTTACC
>DASQIV010000691.1:0-2221 GCA_035631415.1 Pseudoneobacillus sp.
TTTTAAAATTGAGCGTAAACTAAAAGGGTACGCTATTAAGGAGCCGGTTTTCTCTTTCGATAAATTCCCGGAAGTAGAAAAGCAATTAGGCCCGGAAATGAAATCTACAGGCGAAGCTATCCGCTTTATCAAAGACCTGGATGATCCTTTCTTCCGCCATTTATACAAAGAAAAGTCGATGTACCTTTCGAAATAAATTCATAAAAAACCGGCTCTAGGCCGGTTTTTTTATGTCCAAATATTTAAATAACCAATGTGAAGCATAGGCCTGAACCAAAAGTCCAGGCTTTTTTTCATAAATCAACTCAGTCATGTTTTGGCGCTGCAGCATTTTAGCTTAGCGTTCTAAATTGGGAAACCAAGTAAAGTATTTATAAAAAATAAATAATATACTTACGATATGAATGAATATGATATTAAGAATCTATTAACGAAAATAGCAGCGATTAACACAAAGTATGATAGCATTGCTGATATAACAGGTGAAAAATTTAATATATTTAATGTGCTACGGGTTGAAAGTAAAGAAGTTTCTACACACTCCGCAATATTAGGTGAATTACTTAATCCTAGAGGTAGAAATTAAATCAACTATTATAGTAAACTCCGAGAATTTTGAAGCAGCTAAACGTATTAGCCAACAATTTGAAAACGTAAAAGAAGAAATAGCTAAGACATTTTGGACTGCCGTTGGACAAAAAGTTATTGACGATTTAGGTAGTGATAAATGGACTTTGGATATGCGAAAGGGAGGAGAATTTTTTGTATTTGCTAAAGAGTGTGATGTTGTGGGTTATTACTTAAAGGGGACAGATTCCAACAATCAAAGTATTCATATACATTTAAATTATCATCCGAAAACAAGTGAAAAAACAAATCATTTTAAAGATTATCTACTTCAAGAATCAAAAAATCACGGATATAATAAGGCTGATTTGTCAATTGATCAAATGTTAATTGGAACCAACCCATTTTTCGAAAAGGAAAATCTAAGTTTAATCTTGCCCTTAAATTCAGAAAGTTTCAAGTCTGAAGTAAACAAGAAAGTCGAGCAGATTTCGCTATTTGTTAAAAAACACATTGAATATATAAAAGCAATAAGAAGTTATTCTCAAGGCTTATTACAAAATTTAGAAAACATTAAAAACTCAGTAGAAAACTATACACAGGCTTTTTCGAATATATTTATCTGGCAGGATTATGTGTTGGGCACAGAAGTTAAAATGGCAGATGCAAGTGTATTAGTTTTTGATACTAAGCTAAAAGATGGAAAATGGCAGATTGAAACGTTTTTTAGAGGATGGTTAAGTAAATCCTTATCCAAGAAAGTCTTTTTTAAAAATATAGATTTTATAACGGACGATATTACTTTTTCTAAAGACAGGATAATATTAAAGGTTTTCACAGAAGACACAGCTACAGAAGATATTGCAAAAGTACTTTCAGATTTAGTTGAGTCGGTAACTAACCCAGAAGTTAATATTGTAGTTGGAGAAGAACAATTATAGCCCTTAAAGTTATAGGCTAACCACCCCCTGAGCCCCAAAAAGCCCAGGTTTTTTTATTTTAAATTTTAAGTCGGCCATGTTTTGGCGCTATGCTCCTTTAGTTTAGCGTAACAACTAAACCGACATAAAATGAACAGACGTGAGTTAATAAAAGGGCTTACAGCTATTGGCGCATTGTCCATTCTGCCAAGCAGTATTTTATTTGGCCAAGCACAAGATAAACCCTTGCACTTTATTGGTATAGGCGATGCTGGCCGCAAGGTATTAAAACACATCCATCAGAAAAAGATACCTGCAAAATATACATGCATTGCCTGCTCTTGTTGGCATTTACCATGGTATAACTCTTCAGTTTTGCCGGAAGATATTCATGTTATACAATTAAGTCATATAGGTTCTAGTTACGAATCAGAAGATACTAGTTATGGTCAATTAACCTTTATAGAGTCTTATTTGCAAACCCCAATGAAGGTTTCAACAGAAGTGACTGATCTTTTTAAAGATGACAATCGGTACATTTTATTGGCAGGTTTAGGCGGTTTTACCGGTACATTTTTGGCAGAAAAACTAACCTTGATGCTTGATGAAAACAAAAAAGATTTTTTAACCATCTGTAGTTTGCCTTTTAGTTTTGAAGGTAAAAAAAGAAGTACCTGGGCTAATAAAGTACGCCAAAATCTGCGATCAATTCCCAATGTCAAATATTTTGATAT
>DASQIV010000692.1:0-2059 GCA_035631415.1 Pseudoneobacillus sp.
ATTCGGTGAAAGAGTGGAAGAAATGTGGGGACCAGAGGATTGGGTTACGATGATCGGTGGCACCATTACAGGATCTTTTAGCATAATAAATGGTCTTGTTCTCCTCGGTATTATTGTCTCAGGAATCGGAATCACGAACACGTTGCTTATCAATATTATGGAGCGTGTCCGAGAAATAGGCATGATGCGTGCCGTAGGGGTTACTCGCAAGCAGATTATCAGAATGATATTACTAGAAGGATTCGGTATCGGGCTTGCTGCAACTGTAATTGGTATCCTATTCGGAATTCTATTGATTTATATCACAACTGGTTTTGTAGAGATAAATAACTTAACATTTGAATTTGGTGTTTCACCGATCATTATCTCCGTCATCTTCTTGTTTGGAATCTTAATCAGCTTAATTTCAAGCTTTACTCCATCAAGAAGAGCAGCCAAAACTCCATTGAACGAGGCGTTGCGATATGAATAAAAAATCACTTTTAGCGGGATTATTAACGATCTTCCTTACTGCCTGTGGAACAAATAGTTCCTGGGAAGAAGAGAAGACCATTGAAGTGAGTAACAGAATTGTAACGGATGATGTGAAGGTAGAATGGGAGCTTGATAATCAAGCTTCCGACCATGGAACGATAATCCGTCTTAACATTACTAACAACGGTAAGCCAATTAATGAGTTTGAGATTAATCATGAAAAGCTTCTACATTTAATTGTTGTGAGCAAGGATTTATCCTACTTTAACCATATTCATCCAGAGTACAAAGGCGAGGGTAACTTTGAAATTGAGAATAAGTTCCCTGTTGGTGGTGAGTATAGGATGGTCGCGGACTTTAAACCAAGCGATGGCAGTTCTATGAGTAAGATGGTGTGGGTAACGGTTGAAGGGGAAGCTCCTCAGCCTGTTCCAGTCAATGTAGATGACACACTTGAAAAGACTATTGAGGGCAAGAAAGTGTCGTTATCAATCGACCCACAGCTTGAAACTGGAAAAGAAGTGACTCTCAAGTTTACAATTTCCGATCATAGCACCAGTCAGCCGATTTCTGACCTTGAGCCTTATTTAGGTTCAATCGGGCATGTCGTAGTTTTTTCAGAAGACGGTGAACGCTATTTACATGTTCATGCGTTGGAGGACCAAGGCAGCGGTCCTGATGCCCTATTTGAAACCAATTTTCCAAAAAGTGGAGTATATAAAATATGGGGACAATTCCAAAAGGACGGCCAAGTGTTTACGGTACCTTTTGTGGTGAATGTTCCATAATAAAGGGATGAGGCGAAAAACGAGAGTTTTTCGCCTCAAGTCTTAAAAGGAGAAAAAATATGTTCAATTTTTCAACATATAGGAAAGCTCATCACCCAATGGTTCATTTGATGATGCTCGGAACCATTCTTATCAGTCTAACCAATTCGATGAGTGTTGTGTATTTGCCTATCTATCTACTTTCTACTTCAAACATGAATCCTGTTACGATTGCAACGATCGTTGGTGCAGGAGCACTTACAGCCACAATTGGCGGATTTCTAGGAGGGACGCTATCTGATTTTATTGGAAGGAACCGATTGCTTCTTGTTAGTTTGCTCGTTATGGCTTTTGTATTTATAGGATTTTTATATATGAACGACCCTGTACTCTTATTCATCCTAAATATTCTTCGTGGTTTATTCTCTTCATTTTTTTCGACTGTATCAAAGGCATTAATGGCGGACCTTACACCTAAGGAAATGAGATTTAGAGTTTTTTCCAACCGATATATGGCTGGTAATATTGGCTATTCCATCGGTCCGATTATTGGAACAATGTTTGGAATTGCAGGTAACAACCTAGCTTTTATCTTTAGTGCCGGCATCTATTTTATTTATTTTCTCCTCATGTTTTTTTTCATCCAAGTATATAAAGGAATCGAAATTCAGAATCCGATGGAAGAACAGGTCTCCATCTCCCAGGCATGGAAGGTTTTTAGAAATGATAAGGTGCTATTATTGTTCATCATTGGGAGTGTTCTTTTAACGGCGGTTCATGGTGAAATGTCTGTCACTCTATCTCAATATCTTGAAAAA
>DASQIV010000693.1:0-8402 GCA_035631415.1 Pseudoneobacillus sp.
ATCGGCGAATTCTTTCTTCATCATCCACAACTAAAATTTTCACGTCATTATTCATTAATAATCCCCCCATGCGGTAATTTTACAAAATTCAAATATAAATTACTATGCTTTTTCAGTTGAATATGTTGCAAAATTGGTAACTTTATTCCTTCCTAACCTTTTTAAAAAAACCTTCACAACTTTATTGTGTGAAGGTTTTTTACGAAATAGTTCTTTATTTAGGATTATATTTAACCTGCATAGGAATGTAAACCAGCAATGACTAAGTTTACAGCAACTAGATTAAACATGATGATAACAAAACCAATTACAGCTAACCATGCGGATTTTTCCCCATGCCAACCTTTTGAAAGTCTTAGATGTAGGAATGCGGCATAAAACAACCATGTAATAAGTGCCCAAACTTCTTTAGGATCCCAGCCCCAGAAACGAGTCCAAGCCATTTGTGCCCAAATCATTGCAAAAATTAAAGCTCCTAATGTAAAAACCGGGAAACCAATTAGTACAGAACGGTAACTAATCTCATCCACTAAATCTAAATTTATATTTTTAACAAGTGGTTGAAGGGAAGCTGAAATACGTTTTCTCAATATTAATCTTAAAAGACCATATAATAACAAACCAGTTAATAAAGACCAAATAACAGTGTTTAATTTTTTTGCGTTAACCATTGCAGGCATGGCTGCTAAAGGTTCAAAAGCATCAGCTGTTTTTAATTCCCAATTATGTGGTCCAGTGATAGCCGGTAAATTATATTCTACTGTAGCCTCATTATCATTTTTATCCAACCAGGTAAATTCTGATTTATAATCTAAGGCAGAAAAAGTAGAAGAAATGATTACAAATCCAAGAGTACTAATTAAACCAAACAAAACAAGTTCTAACCAAAAAGTTCGTTTACTTGATTTCGTTTGATCGACAAACTTAACTAAATAAATTAATCCAGCAGCAAAACTGATTGCTAAAATCGACTCCCCAAGTGCAGCAGTTGTTACATGGATATGCAACCAATCACTTTGAAGTGCTGGTATTAATGGAGAAATATCTCTTGGGAACATACTTGCATAAGCAATGACTAATATAGCCACAGGAAGGGTAAATAATCCAAGTAGCGGTGTTTTGTACATAAAATAAATGACGATAAAAGATCCTACTAAAGCCATTCCAAAAAATGTCGTAAACTCAAACAAGTTACTAACTGGTGCATGACCTGCTGCTATCCATCTTGTAATAAAATAGCCAACTTGTGATAGGAATCCAATAATCGTTAACAGAATAGCAATTTTTCCCCAGCCATTCGTTTTCTGTTTTTGATTACCCTCATCTTGATCCTTTGATTTTATTGCTCCACCAAAAAATAGTGTTGCAATAAGGTAAAGGATAAAAGCAATATATAATAAGTTCGAACTTAATGCTACCAAACCTTTGTCCCCCTATTCCTTTTTCTCATTGTTAATTTGATCATGTGGTTCTTTTAGGTTCGTATCTTCAATGACATATTGTATTTCTTTCTTTAAACCATACCAGTTTTTATTTGTGTGCGCAGAAATCCAGGTGGCACCCTTTACATGCTGAATCCAAATTCTTCGATGATTCCAATAGGCTCCTTGGATAACACCAATCATAAATAGGATCCCACCGATCATAATTACCCAAAGTGTTAAGTCTTTACGTACTGTTAAAGCTGATACGTTCTTAGTTTCAATCCCATTAAAAGTCATCTTATAAAGGTTATCTCCAAAAGGCTCTATATTTTGTTTAATGGCGACGAAACTAACCTCTCCCTCAGGTTTTTCTGGTGAAATCATTTTAAATACGAAAGCTGGATTGTTTGGAATGCGAGTCTTTGTTGTTGGTTCACCATTCTCATCAAATTCAAAATCTGGAAAATAACTCATTAATTCTACGGAATAACCATTTCCTAAATCAAACTTTTTCTCTGGTTCATTTAAACTAACTGTAATATTTCCGAATGTCTTCTCAGATTTCTTGTTTGTTAGACTAAAAGACATTTTATTTAACTCATCTAGTTTGTAATCAACTTGATAAAGTCCAAAATGTTCAAATTTTAACGGTTTATTTACTTGAATTGGATATTCTTTAATCTTTTTCAACTTCGGCTTTTCACCAGGAATTGCATCTCCAATCTTTTTGTATAAGATAACATTAGATTGGTAATTTTTCACTACATTTCCAGCTTTATCTATAGCCTTTTCAAAAGCTTTATTGTCTTTATTCTTATCATAAATATCTAAAATAAATTTCTCATTAGTTAGATAATACTCACCATTTGTTTCTGGAATAACTTTGGTTTCACCTTCACGAATCCATAATACCTTATCTACGTACATCCCAGGAATAAATCTAAGCATTGCTCCGAATAAAAAGACAATAAGACCAATATGATTTACGTATGGACCCCAACGGGAAAATCTATTTTTCTCAGCCAATAGATTTCCATTTTCTTCTCTTACTTGATAGCGTTTACCTTTTAATTTTCGTTTTATATTTTCCATTTCTTCATTAGTCAATGAATCAGATTCACCAAAGAGACGTTGACGTTTTAAAAACCCTTCATGTCTAGTGACACGTTGGCGCTTTAAAGCTTTATAAAGTGGAATTACACGATCCAAACTACATATTACTAATGATACACCTATTGATGCAATTAAAATTAAGTACCACCATGAACTGTATAAGTTATTAAAACCTAGTTGATAATATAGCTTTCCAACCCATCCATATGTGTCTTTATAGTAGTCAGCTGGTAAGACATTCGTAGGAATGTACATTTGCTGAGGAAGAATGGTCCCTACAGCTGAGGCAGTTAATGTAATAACAATTAACCAAACACCTACTTTAACGGAAGAAAAAAAGTTCCATATTTTATCAATAATGGATTTATTATAGGTTTGGGAACGACGAGCACTTCCTTCATATCTCATATCTAAAAGGTTCTTCTTATCCTGTATTTCCCCTGTATCTTTTCCACAAGCTTCACAAAAAGCGGTTCCATGTGGATTAATATGTCCACATTCACATTTAGAATCTTTCATAAAAATAACTCCCTATTTCTTAGGTTGAATTTTCAACATATAATCTCGAATCATAGATTCTGTTAAGGTTCCCGTAATAACTTTAACAACTTTTCCAGACGGATCAATTAGAAAGGTAACAGGTAACGGATTAACTCCATAGGCATTTTGCACTTGAGTATCTTTATCAATCATAATAGGAAATTCTAATTCGTGTCTATCGACAAATTTACTTACTGCCAAATTTGACTCTCCGATATTCACTGCCAATACTTGAACACCTTTATCTTTAAAAAATTGATATTGGTTATTCATATAAGGCATTTCTTTTTCACATGGTTTACACCAAGTTCCCCAAAAATTAAGGAATACTCCTTGACCTTTATAATCAGACAATTTATGTTTTTGGCCATTTAAATCTACCAAAACAAAATCAGGTGCCTCTGATCCAACCGCTACCTTTTGTAATTTATCCTTATTAAAATTTGCATATAGGGTATAGGCAATTGCTATACCTAATAAAACCAAAATAACCGTTCTAATCATAAAACGCCTTTGCTTCATATGTACCCCCCTACCTATTAAAACTCAACTTCTATTATAACATTTATCATTATCATCACATTGTTAACTAATTTCATTAAATATGACAATTCTATGAACTTTTTTGAGCTAATGTACGAAGCTGTTTAACCTCATGAGGTGTTAGCTCTCTTATATCGCCAGTACTTAAACCTTGTAAGGTTAAAAAGCCAAATTTTTCTCTTTTTAATTTCATTACTTCGTGACCAATAGCAGCAAACATTCTTCTCACTTGTCGATTTCGTCCTTCATGGATTGTAATTTCAACAATAGATGTTTGTTTCTGTTTATCAACGGCAAGCATTTTCGTTTTTGCAGGTGCTGTTAAGCCATCTTCTAGTTTAATACCTTTTTCAAGCTTCCTTAATTGTTCTCTAGTTGGAATTCCTTTTATTTTTGCAACGTACGTTTTATCTATCGCATGACGAGGATGAATGATAAGATTTGCAAATTCCCCATCGTTTGTTAATAGTAGGAGTCCTGAAGTATCATAATCTAATCGACCAACTGGATATATCCTTTGTTCTAAAAATGGAAAAAAGTCCGTAACAACCTTTCTACCTTTATCATCTTTTACACTAGAGATTACTCCACGTGGTTTATAGAATAGAAAATATACAGGCACTTCTCGCTGTATCGGGATTTCATTTACTTCAACTCGATCATTTGTTGAAACCTTAATTCCTAATTCAGTTACTACCTTCCCATTTACTTTTACTCTGCCTTCTTTAATCCATTCTTCTGCCTTTCGACGTGATGTAACACCAGCATGGGCAATCACTTTTTGCAGTCTTTCCATTTATGTCACCTCTAAAATTCTCTTTTTAAAATATCGGCATTTTTCGACAATCGGTATTTTAATATTCATTTGAATTATGACATAAGTTATCGTATTTTCAAAGTAAGCATTTAAAGAATATGAGCTGCTTACTAATTTCCGATTTTTACAAATATTTAGAAGGTATAAGATATTCATTACCATCCTAAACAAACTTTGATAAAGAACATTGAAAAACGCAAAAAAAGAACCCGTTAATTAACGAATTCTTTCTTTCAAAATCAGTTAGTTCCAAATACAAACATCACTACGAAAATGGATACGATAATCCCTACAAGGTCTGCCCATAAACCAACCTTCAGTGCATCTCCCATTTTTCGTATGCCAACTGCCCCAAAATAAACAGTTAACACATAAAATGTAGTATCTGTGCTTCCTTGTAAAACTGATGCTAATCTTCCTAGAAATGAATCTGGCCCGTGTGTAGCAATTAAATCACTCGTCATTCCTAAAGCAGCTGTACCCGAAATCGGACGTATAATCGCTAATGGTACTATTTCAGGAGGAACTCCGGTGGCTTCCAATCCTGGGCGTATCCAATTCATCATATATTCTAATGCACCTGAAGCTCGAAAAACGGTAATAGCTACTAACATACCAACTAGAAATGGGATAATGGAAACAGCAATCTTTATCCCTTCCTTACCGCCCTCTACAAAACTTTCATAAGTTGGAACCTTTTTAAATGTTCCATATACTAATATAAAACCTATTAAAATTGGAATAATCCATAAAGAGATACCTGAAATAAGCTCCATAACGATTCATCCTTTTCGAGTACGGCGATAATAGAAATAACGATCAATGAGAACGGCAGCAATGGCTGAAAGAACAGTTGCAATTAGCGTTGGTCCTACAATTTCGGTTGGTGATTTGGAATGATAATTCATCCGGATAGCTATGACTGTGGTCGGAATAATCGTTATACTAGCGGTATTTAAAGCTAAAAAGGTAATCA
Organism: Pseudoneobacillus sp.; assembly: GCA_035631415.1. GTDB lineage: Bacteria > Bacillota > Bacilli > Bacillales > Cytobacillaceae > Pseudoneobacillus. The sequence goes on from DASQIV010000693.1 coordinate 5,414, forward strand.
TGGACCTACTTGCTTCACTTTTTCCACCATTTAATTCTTTTAATTGCTCCATTGCTTTTATTCCTAGAGGTGTGGCTGCATTTCCTAAACCAAACATGTTTGCAATCATATTCGAAAGTATATATCCCAACGCGGGGTGGTTTTTAGGAACCTCTGGAAAAAGACGTTTGACTAATGGTTCAAATAAAGATGAAAGTTTTTTTAGAAGGCCTGAATCCTCAGCAATTTTCATCATTCCAAGCCAAAAAACAAGGATACTTATTAAGCCAATACAAATGGTAACTGCTTCTTTTGCACCCGTAAAAATGGCTTCGTTCACTGCATTCATCGTTCCATTTACCGCAGCAAAAAGAAATCCAATTAAAGTTAATCCGACCCAAATATAATTAACCATTTGTGCTGCCCACGCTTAAAACGGTTAAAAGTAAATTTTTGAAGTAATCTAGAAAGCTCACTTTATCTTCATTTTCATCTGGATTATAAAAAATAGATATTTCTTCGATTGGTTTTTGATCTAAGTAAACGGTTGCCTTCCCTACAACCTCAGGGTCGGATTTTAACCATTCCTCATTTGGTTTTTTTAACTTGTATTTTACAGAAAAGAAGTCTTTTTCCTCTTTTGTAACAGGGTAAGTAAAGGACCTTTTAAAATACACATGATTTTGATACAGCTTATCCTTAATGGTATCGATGTTCCCCTTTGGGACGATTTCTACTAGATCATACTGATCAAATCCATATTCAAACATGGAGATATGATCATTCCAATCATCTGGAGCATTTAATGTAACGGCAATTAAATTCATGTCTCCTTTTGCAGCTGTTGAAACAAGGGTCCGTTTTGCTCTTTTGGTATAACCGGTTTTCCCACCAGTGCTATATTTATACTTTGTTAACATTCGATTTTTATTTCTCCACACACGGTCCCATTTTTCATCTGGATTCGGTGCTTTATGGATCTTTGTTCCCGAAATTAATTGATAAGTTTCATTTTGCATAGCATACCTTGTCAGTAAAGCCATATCATAAGCGGTTGAATAATGATTTTCAAAGTTATCTAATCCATGCGGATTGGCGAAATGTGTATTAGCCATACCGATTTCTTGTGCCTTTTGATTCATTAAGTATACAAAACCATCTAAACTCCCACCTACATACTCCGCTATCGCAACTGCAGTGTCATTACCTGACCTAAGCATAAGTCCATAAACAAGGTCCTCTAATTTGATTTTCTCATTTGGTTTTAAATAAACGGAAGATCCTTCTGCTTTAGTTGCATTTACACTTACTTTTACCATGTCGTTTAGTTTTCCAGACTCAATTGCGAGTATGGCTGTCATGATTTTTGTTATACTTGCAATTCTCTTTTTTTCATGTGCTCCTTTTTCAAATAATACACGTCCTGACTCTTGGTCCATAAGCACAGCACTACTTGCACTAACTGAAACAGAAGCTTGTGACTTCTGAGGAAAATTCATGAATAGTAGTGAGACTGCAAGGAAAATGATACTTAACTTTAAAAAACGTTTCATTAGGTCACTCCGTCTCCTTATCTAGTTTGTACAAGTTTATGCAAGACAAGAGTGCTTATGACTATAAAAATAGGACAGGTTTGAAAGCTGCTTTAAAATGGATTCCATTTTAATTCAATTGCTTTTTCAAATCTTTCCTCTACATCCTCCCAATTCACAATGTTCCACCAATTATTTACGTATTCTGCTCTATTAGACTTATATTGCAGATAATAGGCATGTTCCCACACATCTAAGACTAGTAATGGAATGGTATCCCATTGAGTTAAAAGCATGTGACGCTCTGACTGTAAAATTTCTAGATGATGCGAGCGAGGTGACCACACAAGTAATGCCCAGCCCACACCCTCAACCTGTTTCGCTGCTTCGGTAAAATGCTTTTGAAAAGCTTCAAAACTACCAAAGTAATCATTAATCTCCTTCAGCAGTTTTCCAGAGGGCTTACCGCCACCATTTGGTATCATATTATTCCAAAATATTGTATGCAAATAATGGCCCGACCCATGAAAGGCTAACTCCCTTGACCAATGCTTAACAAGAGAAAAGTCATTTTTTTCTCTTGCTTCCTTTAACATCAATTCAGCTTTATTTAATCCCTCAACATAAGCCCGATGATGCTTATCATGATGTAACTTCATGATTTCTTCTGAAATATAGGGTTCTAATCCATTATAAGGATAAGTAAGAATAGGGAGCTTATGCTTACCTATTTCAACTCTCGAATTTTTCATCCAAATAGAACCTAATTGCTGTCTTTCTGAAAAATATTCTTCTACCTCTTGATGAAGAGCTTCTGCTTTTCTTTGAATGTCGATAATCTCTTCTTGTTCCATTGGCTCTTTAATTGTATCTATTATTTTTGAAAACTGATCTAAACTTCTCCATATCCCTTCATCTTTTTGAACATTCTCTGATTGTAAAAAGGATTTCATTTCTTTATTCCATCCAAATAAGTCCCTTACGTATTTCTCAAATTCACTCATAAATTCCCCTCATTTCTTCATTCATTGTTTCAATCTACATCCTATGTATCAACGCCTATAACGATTCCAAAAAAAGGCATAAAAAAAATGAGTGGTTCATTGAACCACTCATTTAGATTGAAGTAATTTTGTTTTATAGTCTGTTTCGTAATATTCAAGCTCTTCCCGTAAGTGTTGAAATCCACCTTCTAATTGGTGAAACAACTGCTGAACGGAAGAGGAAACATCATTTCGAAAACAAATTGCGTTTTTCCCAGTATAAGCAGCCCTGCTATTTTCATACCATACATCACTTTTCGGGGAAAAGAATTCTTCTATGCATTGATGATAAATCTTATATAAGATTTTTTCGGCTAACGCTTTAGGAAATGGGGTGGTCTTTAATAATACTCGGGAAGCTTCCAGTCCTTCTTCACTATATACTAGGATTTTCCTACATTGAGATAATACTTTTTTATTATAATCAACCAACTC
>DASQIV010000694.1:0-6209 GCA_035631415.1 Pseudoneobacillus sp.
TACTTCATTTCTTCCTGCCTAGCCCCTCGAGGTCAAATAACCTCTGATCCAGGAAGTCAAAGAACGGACTTCATGTGGGAAAAAATGAACTTCTTTTTTCCTGGATTAGAGAACATTTGCTTGTCGGGGCTTTTCAAGGCGCTTTCGCTTTTTGTTCTGCCAAAATATCCAATCATCATGTATGATGAAGAGAGAAATTAATTAGGAGGAACTTTTGTTGACTACCTTTAAAATAAAAACAGCAAAAATCCCTTATTCACTCGGACAGTTTTTCCGCCAATATCGTCATATATCAAAGGACTATTCTCAACATGTTTTTCTTGAGAGTGGCAGAGGTGGATATTATAGTATGGCAGCCTTTCAACCAACAGCTAAATTAGTTGGGAAGAATGGTCAGTTAATTATTGAAACAGAAAATGACCGTCAAGAAAAACAAGGAAACCCACTTCATTTAATGAGAGAGTGGATGAAAGGTTTTCAAATAGAGACGAAACCTGATATTCCCGATTTCAAAGGTGGAGCGATAGGGTTTATTAGTTATGATTATGCGCGCTACATAGAACAACTGCCTAATTGGGCAGAAGATGATTTGGATACTCCGGATATTTTCTTTTTTGTCTACAAAGAATGGTTTGTTTATGACCATGAGACGTCTGAGTTATGGCTCTTATTTTTATATGAAGAGCATGAGAAAATAGAGGATAAAGTACAACAGTGGCTTCTTAAATGGCAGGAATCTTGTAAAGATGAAACTTCGAAAAAGTTGAACAAAAATGATGACGGATTAAGGGTTTCCATGAATGAACAAGACTTTAAAGAATCAGTTGTAAAGGTGCAAAATTACATATCAGCTGGAGATGTCTTTCAAGTTAATCTTTCTGTTCGTCAATCAAAGGAATTAGCTGTAAGTCCATTGGATGTTTATGAACAGCTTCGCATCCTAAATCCTTCTCCATATATGAGTTATTTTCACACACCTGAGTTCCAGCTTGTTAGTGGGTCGCCAGAATTGTTAGTGAAAAAGAAGGGCTTAGAGGTAAGTACTCGTCCGATTGCTGGTACGCGTTCAAGAGGTAGAGATGAAGCGGAAGATATACAGCTTGCGAATGAGTTGATTGACAATGAAAAAGAGCGTGCAGAGCATGTCATGCTTGTTGACCTAGAAAGAAACGATTTAGGGCGTGTTTGTCAGTACGGAACGGTTGAAGTAAATGAATTTATGGTCATTGAAAAGTATTCCCATGTCATGCACATCGTTTCAAATGTAAAAGGTGAACTTGCCGAAGAGAAGGATGTCTACGATGTTATAGATGCCGTCTTCCCGGGAGGTACGATTACAGGTGCACCAAAGATTAGAACAATGGAAATTATTGAAGAGCTCGAACCGGTACGGAGAGGGATATATACGGGTTCCCTTGGGTGGATTGGTTTTGATGGTGATATGGAATTGAATATTATTATCCGGACGATGCTTGTTAAGGATGGACTTGCACATGTTCAAGCTGGTGCAGGTATTGTCATAGATTCAATCCCGAGTAATGAATATAAAGAATCCTTAAAAAAGGCACTAGCTCTTTGGAAGGCCAAGGAAGAATCTGAAAAGAAGGTCGGTGAAGGTTAATGATTTTAATGATCGATAATTACGATTCATTTACCTATAATCTTGTCCAATACTTGGGGGAATTAGGTCAGGAATTAGTCATCAAAAGAAACGACCAAACGACTATCGAAGAAATCGAACAACTAGAGCCAAAATTCCTCATGATTTCTCCCGGTCCTTGCAGTCCTAATGAGGCTGGGATTAGCTTAAAAGCGATTGAATACTTTGCAGGGAAGATTCCAATTTTTGGCGTATGCCTTGGTCACCAGTCCATCGCACAAGTTTTTAATGGCGATGTCGTACGAGCTGAAAGATTAATGCATGGAAAGACGTCTCCTGTTTTTCATGATGGAAAAACGATATATGTCGGCATGGATCATCCATTTCCAGCAACAAGGTATCATTCTTTAATTGTCAAAAAAGAAACCTTGCCATCATGCTTAGAAGTATCTTCTTGGACGGCAGAGGGTGAAATTATGGGAATACGACATAAAAGTCTTCCCATTGAAGGAGTACAATTTCATCCAGAATCGATTATGACGAAGGACGGGAAAAAGCTGTTAAGTAATTTTATTTCCTACTATGAAAAATACACCTTACAAACAGAAAGTGGCAGAATATAAATGTATGTGTATATGAATGGTGAACTAGTCTCAAAGGAAAAGGCCACTGTATCGGCATTTGATCATGGATTCTTATATGGCGTTGGTCTATTTGAGACATTTCGTATCTATAATGGACATGCTTTCCTTTTAGAGGATCATTTACAGCGGTTAAATGAAAGTCTTTCTGATTTATGGATTGAGAAAAAATTTTCAAAAAAAGAAGTAGAAAGAGTATTATCTCTTTTGCTTGAAATAAACGGTTATGATAATGCATATATACGTTTAAATGTATCAGCCGGTAATGGGGAAGTAGGGTTACAGGTTGCTCCCTATGAAGAACCGAATGTGATGATTTTTGCAAAGCCACTTCCATTCGCTCAGGATGTTATTTTTGAAAAAAAGGCACAGCTATTAAAAACAAGGCGGAATACACCTGAAGGCCACTATCGGCTAAAATCACACCATTTTTTAAATAATATTTATGCAAAGCGAGAAATAGGTGATGTACCTGATATAGAAGGGATATTCCTAACGGCTAATGGAGAGTTGGCTGAAGGTGTTGTTTCCAATATATTTTGGCTTAAAGAGGGTACATTATTTACCCCTTCTGTTCAAACAGGCATTTTGAACGGGGTGACGAGGCAATTTGTCATGAAGTTAGGAGTAAGTCTAGATTTAAAGGTTGAAGAAGGATTTTATTATCCGGAGGATCTAGAATCTGCTGAGGAAATCTTTATCACCAACTCCATACAAGAAATAGTAGGGATAAAGGAATGGAATGGGCGACATTTCCCAGGGAAACAAGGGAAAGTGACTCAATCACTATTCCAACAATATCGACAAAATTGTTTTTATTTATCGAGTAAAAATGAATTAGATTAGGGAGGCGCAGTCAATGGGAGTTATTCAATGCGGTCCATATCAGCTTAACTATCAACAGAAAACATTAATTATGGGTATTCTCAATGCTACTCCAGATTCTTTTTCAGATGGTGGGCGTTTTAATCAAGTAGATTATGCTGTTGAACGCGCCCGTGAACTGGTTGAAAATGGTGCGGATATTATTGATATTGGAGGAGAGTCCACCCGTCCTGGTGCAGACTTTGTGTCAGTCGATGAAGAGCTTTCAAGGGTCATACCGATTATTAAGGCGATTGCTGAACGTGTAAAAGTACCAATCTCTATTGATACCTATAAAGCCGAAGTGGCTAAACAGTCGATTGAAGCGGGAGCTCATATTATTAATGATGTATGGGGAGGAAAAGCGGATAGTCAAATGGCAGAGGTTGCCGCTAACTATCAAGTCCCGATTATCCTTATGCATAATCGCGAAAATACAAATTATCAACAATTTTATCGAGATGTCGTAAATGATCTTTATGAAAGCATTACAATGATGAAGGCAGCGGGAGTAAAGGATGAAAACATCATATTAGATCCAGGCATTGGTTTTGCAAAAAGTTTAAATGAGAACCTTCAAATGATGAGAGATTTAGATAAACTAGTGGCAATTGGTTATCCTGTATTGCTCGGAACATCGAGAAAATCTATGATTGGACATGTATTGGATCTCCCCGTCAACGAAAGATTGGAAGGTACTGGGGCAACGGTTTGTTATGGTATACAAAAGGGTTGCCAAATTATACGTGTTCATGATGTGAAGGAAATATCTCGCATGGCTAAAATGATGGATGCCATGATAGGAAAGAGTGATAGAGAATGGATAAAATAAGTGTCAATCAAATGCAATTTTTTGGCTATCATGGTGTTTTTCCTGAGGAAACTCGTCTTGGTCAAAGATTCATCGTAGATTTAGATGTATTTTGTGATTTACATCAGGCGGGAATGTCAGATGATCTAAACTATTCTGTAAATTATGCTGAGCTTTATACCGTCAGTAAGGATATAGTAGAAGGAGAGCCTTTCCAATTAATTGAGGCAGTTGCTGAAAAAATCGCCAATGTGGTGTTAGAAAAGTTTCTAAAGGTAAATGAAGTGACAGTAAAAGTAATCAAGCCGGATCCGCCTATCCCTGGTTATTACCAGTCTGTTTCGGTAGAGATCACGAGGAGAAGATAAAATTGCAAAATCAGGCATATATTGCACTTGGTTCAAATATTGAAGACAGGTTATTCCATCTTGATGGTGCCATTAGGCGCTTAAATCAACACCAACATATTAAATTGGTAAATGTTTCATCTGTTTATGAAACTGATCCTGTTGGATATACTGACCAAAGTACTTTTTTAAATATGGTTATTTCAGTTATAACAGACTTGAGTCCTGAGGAATTACTGACAGAGTGCATGAAAATCGAAACAGAATTAGGCAGAAAAAGGGAAATTAAATGGGGTCCAAGAACAATTGACCTTGACATTCTGCTGTATAATCAAGAAAATATTGAAACAGAGAGGCTAATTGTTCCTCATCCGCGGATGCAGGAAAGAGCCTTCGTATTAATCCCATTATTGGAAATAGCTTCAGATTTATCTGCTCCATGGTTAGGTGATATAAATTTAGTAGAACTTCAAGAAAAAGAGGGTGTTCGATTATGGAAGCGGAGAAATGGGGAAGACGCATTCGCGCCTATCGAAAACTAAAAGGTTTTACACAAGAAGGCTTTTCGAGAGAGCTTGGTGTATCAGTTTCCATTGTTGGTGAAATTGAAAGAGGCATTCGAATGCCCAAACAAGAGTTATTAGTAAAGATTTCTAATGCCTTAAAGGTAAGTGTTGAAGAATTAACTCCACCTGATGAAGGTAATCATCTATAGAAGTGAGCAACATAAGGAGGTTGAAAAGTGTTAAAGATTGGCGATATTGAAATGAAGAACCAAGTAGTCCTTGCGCCAATGGCTGGTGTTTGTAATTCTGCTTTTCGTCTAACAGTGAAAGAATTTGGAGCTGGATTAGTTTGCGCTGAGATGGTCAGTGACAAAGGAATCATTTTTAAAAATGAAAAAACGATGAATATGCTTTACATCGATGAGCGGGAAAAACCACTTAGCCTTCAAATCTTTAGAGGTGAAAAGGAATCTTTAGTTCAAGCAGCCAAGTTCGTGGATCAAAACACGAATGCGGACATTATCGATATCAATATGGGATGTCCGGTTCCGAAAATCACAAAGTGTGATGCGGGAGCTAAATGGTTATTAGATCCAAATAAGATTTATGAAATGGTTTCTGCGGTCGTTGCTGAAGTTGAAAAGCCAGTAACAGTAAAAATGCGTATGGGCTGGGATGAAGATCACATTTACGCAGTACGCAACGCGCAAGCTGTTGAACGTGCAGGTGGAAAAGCGGTTTCCCTTCATGGTAGAACTCGTGTTCAAATGTACGAAGGAAAAGCAAACTGGGATATTATTAGAGAAGTGAAGCAATCCGTAAACATACCTATTATCGGAAATGGAGATGTTCAAACTCCTCAAGATGCAAAGCGTATGCTAGAAGAAACGGGTGTTGATGGTGTAATGATTGGACGTGCAGCATTAGGGAATCCATGGATGATTTATCAAACGGTAAAATACCTTCAAACTGGAGAATTGACTGGTGAGCCATCTGTTAAAGAAAAAATGGATGTCTGCATCCTTCATCTTGATCGATTAATCGCTCTTAAGAATGAAGATGTTGCTGTTCGTGAGATGCGTAAGCATGCTGCTTGGTACTTAAAAGGAGTACGTGGAAATGCACGTGTACGTAATGCGGTTAACGAATGTACAACAAGAGACCAATTAGTATCTCTACTAAATAGCTTGGTAGAAGAAGAGGAAGCAAGAGAAGAAGAAAGCGTGAATGTAGGTTAATATACTGATAAAAGTTTGACACTCATTTGCTCTTTTTCTATAATATTTTTATTGAAGTTAGCAAGCTGCCAGTAGATTACTGGCAGTTTTTATTCTATTTATACGTTTTTTGATGTCTGTTTTAATAAGATTGTGTAAAATAATATAATGTGTAAAAGTATTTATCATTATCGCTGCGGTTAGGCGCGTTACATAAAATGAA
>DASQIV010000695.1:0-2050 GCA_035631415.1 Pseudoneobacillus sp.
AAAGACATTGAAATTGATGCGATAACTGATAGCTCCTATATTGTTCAGATGATTTCTGATAATCATAATTCACCCTTTCCACTTCTTTTAGATACGGAAAGACCTGATCGAGTTTCAGCCATATTAGCGGAAGGTAAGATAGCTGTTTTAGCAGATGGCTCTCCTCATGCTTTAATTGCACCAACAACTCTTGTTGAGTTTTTTGGTTCATTTGAGGATTATTTCTTAAACTGGATGCTCTCTTCTTTCTTCCGATTAATTCGTTTATTCGCCGTCGCATTCTCATTATTAATTACACCCATTTATGTTGCTGTTTTAAGCTATCATTATGAGTTGATTCCGAAGGACCTATTGGCAACCCTCATTACGTCTAGAAGAGAAATTCCGCTTCCACCGATATTAGAAGCGTTATTTTTAGAATTAACAATAGAATTGCTAAGAGAAGCTGGAGCCCGACTTCCTACTAAGGTTGGTCAGACAATTGGTATCGTAGGCGGGATTGTTATTGGAACTGCTTCTGTTGAAGCAGGTCTAACTAGTAATGTCTTACTCATTATCGTTGCATTGGCAGCCCTAGCCTCCTTTACAACACCTGTATATAAAATGGGTAACACCATTCGAATACTGCGTTTTCCATTCTTGGTTTTTGCAGAGCTTTGGGGATTATTAGGTATCGTCTATTGTTTCTGTATCCTTATGACACATTTACTAAGATTGACCTCATTGGGAAGACCATTCTTAGAGCCACTTTATCCGCCAAGATTAACTGATTTTAAGGATGCACTAATTCGATTACCTCTTAGTTTTAATTCGAAACGCCCCGAGTATTTAAGAACCGAACAACCTGTTCGTTTTAGCAAAGCAAAAGCGAAAGAAAAAAAAGATATCGACGAATAATGTTTCTGGGAGGGAACTCTGATGTCAGTATCCATTCCTGAAAAATCAAAAATATCACATTTTCTGGTTTTCTATTTAATCAGCTCCATGCAGATAGGAATCGGGGTTCTTGGATTTCAACGAATTATTGCCAAATCCGTTGGATATGATGGATGGATATCCGTTATTGTTGCAGGACTAGCTATCCATGCAAGTATCTTTATGATGTATAAAATTTTAGAAACCGTTGATGGGGACTTTATTAGTGCTCATACTTATTTATTGGGCGAAAAGCTTGGAAAACTGATAAGTTTCTTGTTTCAATTCTATTTTATCCTTCTTTCAATAGCAGTATTGAGGACTTATATAGAAGTAGTTCAAGTATGGATGTTTCCAGAATTCAGTGTGTTTTGGTATTCATTAGCATACCTTGTCTTAGTGGTCTATATTATTTATGGTGGATTTCGAACAGTCGCTGGAATTGCCTTTTTTGGTACTATTTTACCAAGTTATTTGATCCTTACCTTTGGCTACACCATTCCATATGCTGATTATCATAATTTATTTCCTGTTTTTGACCATAAGATTAGTGAGTTTTTAAAGGCTTCCCGGGATATGTCATTAACTTATTTAGGATATGAAACCTTTTTAATCTATTATCCCTATTTAAAAGATCCAAAAAAGTCAAAAAAATGGGCACATCTATCCATTCTATCTACCACATTGCTCTATACAGTCTTAACGATTGTAACATTCTCTTATTTTTCTGATAAACAGCTTGAAAAAACGGTTTGGGCCACCTTAACCATGTGGAAAATAGTAGAGCTTCCTTTCGTTGAACGATTTGAATACCTCGGAATCGCCAATTGGAGTTTAATTATCTTGCCAAACCTTTGTATTTCAATATGGTGCGCGAGTCGAATTTTAAAAAGAACCATTAATATTCGTCAAAAAAAAGGAGTTATTATCATATGTCTTGTCATCCTTGTGACCATTAATTTCTTCGAAAGTCGCGATCAAATTAACACCCTAAATGATATGACGGGTAAAATTGGATTTTACTTTCATTATATTTACATCCCTATATTATTTTTTGCTGTTTTAATTGCAAAGAAGGTGAAAAAGAAGTGAAAAGACTCTATGTTTTTTGCGTTTTAAACCTTCTCTTTCTTTC
>DASQIV010000696.1:0-4271 GCA_035631415.1 Pseudoneobacillus sp.
ATAAAATAGAAATACTGTGCCAAATTACGCCCTTCATTAGCACTTGTTTTTCTATTGTTTATATACTGAAAAACCTTTATACTATTATAATGTGCTATTAAAAAGTACGTTTACTCTGATTTATTAAATATTTTCTAATAAGAAGTTTTTTTAGTGAAAGGGGAATAACCTACAATGAATGAAAAGCAACGAACAGAATCTCAACAAGTAGAGACTGTTAATTCTTCGGACAAAAAATCCGTCAAGGATTACAGTCAATACTTTGAATCTGTCCTGCAAGCGCCATCTTTAAAAGATGCGAAGAAACGTGGGAAAGAGGAAGTAAAATATCATTCTGATTTTCAAATCTCAGAACAGTTCCGTGGTATGGGAGAGGGCCGTAAATTTTATATCCGCACGTACGGATGTCAAATGAATGAGCATGATACAGAAGTGATGGCTGGTATTTTCATGGCTCTTGGATATGAAATAACGTCTACTGTTGAAGATGCAAATGTTATTTTGTTAAATACATGTGCGATTCGTGAAAATGCGGAAAACAAAGTATTTGGTGAACTAGGACACTTGAAAACCTTGAAAAAAGAAAGACCAGATCTTCTAATTGGAGTTTGTGGCTGTATGTCACAGGAAGAATCAGTTGTTAACAAAATACTAAAAACGTATCAGCAAGTAGACATGGTATTTGGTACACATAATATACACCGTTTACCTAATATTCTTCACGAGGCATATATGTCGAAAGAAACGGTTGTTGAGGTTTGGTCCAAAGAGGGCGATGTCATCGAGAACTTACCGAAAGTACGTCGCGGTAATATTAAGGGATGGGTTAACATTATGTACGGCTGTGATAAGTTTTGTACGTATTGCATCGTTCCTTATACTCGAGGAAAAGAAAGAAGCCGTCGACCAGAGGATGTTATCCAAGAAGTTCGTCAATTAGCCGCACAAGGCTACCAAGAGATTACTTTACTTGGTCAAAACGTAAATGCCTATGGTAAGGACTTTGAAGATATTCAATATGGCCTTGGGGAATTGATGGATGAAATTCGTAAAATTGACATTCCTCGTATCCGCTTTATGACTAGTCACCCACGTGATTTCGATGATCGATTGATTGAGGTGTTAGCCAAAGGTGGTAACTTAATGAACCATATTCACCTTCCAGTTCAATCTGGATCGACAGAAGTTTTAAAAATCATGGCACGTAAATATACTCGAGAAGGATATTTAGAGCTTATTCGTAAAATAAAAGCAGCCATTCCTGATGCATCCTTCACTACTGATATCATTGTTGGGTACCCAAACGAGACTGAAGAGCAGTTTGAAGAGACAATGTCTTTATTTAGAGAAGTTGGTTTTGAAGGTGCTTATACTTTCATTTATTCTCCACGTGAAGGCACACCAGCGGCCAAGATGGAAGATAATGTTCCAATGGAAGTAAAGAAAGAACGTCTTCAACGACTAAATAATTTAGTTAATGAGACGGCTGCAGAGTCAATGAAAAAATATAAAGGTCAAATTGTTGAAGTATTGGTTGAAGGGGAAAGCAAATATAACTCAGATGTATTAGCTGGATATACAAACAAAAGTAAACTTGTAAATTTCATTGGACCCAAAACAGCAATCGGTAAAATTGTCAAAGTAAAAATAACAGATGCAAAAACATGGTCATTAAACGGAGAAATAGTAGAAGAACTAGTAGAGGTGAAATAGGTTGGCAAAATTTACAAAAGATGACATAATAGCACGCGCAAGAGAGTTAGCGGGAATGATCGCAGAAACAGAAGAAGTAGATTTTTTCAAACGAGCAGAAGCACAAATTCATGATAATGAAAAAATTCGCTTAATGATTTCTGATATTAAAGGATTGCAAAAACAGGCTGTGAATCTTCAGCATTATGGAAAACCAGAAGCTTTGAAACGTGTAGAGGACAAAATTGCTTCTATTGAACAAGAACTAGATGAACTTCCAATTGTGGCTGAATTTAAACAATCACAGGTAGAAGTGAACGATTTACTTCAATTAATTGCTAACACAATCTCTAATACCGTAACAGATGAACTCATTAGATCAACTGGTGGAGATGTACTTCGTGGTGAAACAGGAGCTAGCTTGAAAAACGAGGGAAGCTGCGCCCACGACCATGATCACGAACATTAAAATGAGCAGGCTACTTTAAGTAGCCTGTTTTTTTTGCACATTTTCCTATCCAATAGAAGTTTTTAGTTTAAATGTTAAAAATTCTAAACCCTCGAATAGAACATAATGAGATACCTCGAAATAACATTTTACTTACATTATTGAGAACTTTTTGGTAATATTCCTTTAAATAGGGGGAGATTTTTATGAAAATATTAGAGACTGAGAGACTTATATTGAGACAGCTAACAATTGAGGATGCAGACCGAGTTGAGGAATTAGCAAGTGATTATGATGTGGCTAGAACCACCTTGACCATTCCATATCCATACCCAAAGGGTTCTGCCAAACAATTTATTACTTCCGTATTAGATGCTGAAAATGATGGAAGGATTGCTATATTTGCGATTGAAAAACGATCTGAACCAGGTCCAATTGGGATTATTAATATTAGTATTACACAACCTCATCAAAGAGGTGAACTTGCCTATTGGATTGGTAAACCATTTTGGAATAAAGGTTTTGGATCGGAGGCCGCCAAAGCAATGATTGAATATGGTTTTAAGGAATTAAAGCTTAATCGACTATTTGCTGCTTCTTTTACCAATAATCCAGGCTCATGGAGAATTATGGAGAAAATAGGGATGAAGAGTGAAGGGGTACTTCGCCAACATGTCCTAAAATGGGGAGAATTTGTGGACCTCACATATTATGGATTATTAAAAGAAGAGTACGAAAATATGAATAAGTAAACATTTTACGCTCTACAACTAAGTTGCTAGAGCTTTTTTATGTTTTAAACCACCTTCTAAAAGGATTCATTTTTCCTTCATTCTAATTGATTAGATATAGCATATTATGAAAAAGAAAAAAGGGATTTATTTGATTAGGAACATCCCACCCAGATAAGCATAATATGAATTATGACTAAACTTTTATCCAGTATTTGAAAAAATTTATCGCACACTAGTCTAATGTCCCGCATAGGATGAAATGAAAATGAATGAGGAGGGTTCGCTCGATATGGGAGAATACAGAGAGATTTTTGCGAAAGCGGTCGTAGCGAAAGGACGTAAATTTACCCAGTCCAATCATACGATTCGCCCAGAACACCATCCAAGTAGCATTCTTGGCTGTTGGATTATCAACCATAAATACGAGGCGAAAAAAGTCGGTAAAACGGTAGAAATTTGTGGCTCCTATGACATTAATGTTTGGTACTCCTATAACGAAAACACAAAAACAGAAGTTGTGACGGAGCGCGTTTCCTATACAGATGTCATTAAGCTTAAATACCGTGATTCTGATTATTTAGATGATCAAGAAATCATCGCTCGTGTTTTACAGCAGCCAAATTGTTGTGAAGCGGTTATCTCACCAAATGGGAACAAAATTATTGTTCACGTGGAAAGAGAGTTCCTAGTGGAAGTCATTGGGGAAACAAAGGTTTGTGTAAAAGTTTACCGTGATGAATGTAAGGACTGCGATGACAATGAATGGGGAACAGACTTGGATGATGAAGAATTTGAAGATTTAAATCCAGATTTTTTACTTGGAGTTGAAGAAGAATAAAAGTTTACTAGGAAGGTCAAACTTCCTAGTTTTTTCTTTTTTTTCAGTAATTTACAGATAAACTCGAGTTGAATATAATGAGAGGGAGCATATACATAATCCTGAATGTTTAGAAACAGTACAACTTTTGCCTGATTTTTGACGCTTCCTCTTCTTTTACAATGGAGGAGAGGTGGTAAAAAAATGAAAATCTATCAAGTAAATATTAAGTGTTTTAATTTGATTGGCATGAAGGAATTTTATACAAAGGTATTAGAAATGGAATTGGTAACGGAGAATGATGATGGTTTTGCAGTCCTAGTAGGAAAAACAAAATTAGAGTTTGAGAAAGTTGACAAATTGCCATTCTATCATTTGTGCTTTCGAACAAATGAATCCTTTTATGATTACATGTATCAAAAATTAGAAAAACAAAGTGTATTATTCCCTCATCCTGATGGTGAATTGAGCTTTTATTGGAAAGGAAAACAAGCCTATTTTACAGATCCAGATGGAAATATTCTGGAAATGTTAGAGCGTCCTTTAAGTGTTAAGGATCCGCAAATATTCTTAAGTTGGC
>DASQIV010000697.1:0-13058 GCA_035631415.1 Pseudoneobacillus sp.
CTCTTCTCCACGGTAAGCCTCTTTTTTCATTTGTAAACCAACCAATTAAATCGGATTGGAATTCATAAATATCCATTGATTCTAATGTTTTTTGAAAATTTTTAGGCACTTTTGTTCCTCCAAGGTGTTAAACATCCCGAAAAAATGGGAATATAATATTAACGTTTCGTTTTGATACCATAAAACCCGATTTGTTGTAGTCCCCCTTTAATATAGGGGTCTAGTCCACCAAATAGGGCATGACTTTTGGATTTACGTAATTTTTTTAGGGCATAATAATGTGATTCAGTAGGTAAGAAAAAGGTTTCAATTACCTTGTGATTAGTTTCATTTATTTGTATTTGTTCCGCTTCAAATGAAGGTAATTTTGAAAGGATATGATAGATAACTTCTTTATATTGTTGATATGAGGATTCAACAATTTCATATTCGATGACCATTTGTATTTCTGATTTCATTCCTTCATCTCCCTAGACTAAACCATAATGTTAATTGATGACAAGTAAGAATATTTTTAAATTTTTCCCTTTAAAGGAGGTCTTTTCCTTTTGGATACTGGTACACATGTGGTAATGGGACTTGCTTTGGGCGGGTTAGCCACATTAGACCCTGTAATAGCAGATCATTCTGCAACAGCAACAAGTGTGCTTATTGGCACCTTAGTCGGTTCCCAAGCCCCTGATATTGATACAATACTAAAGTTACGTAATAACGCTATCTACATTAGAAATCATCGTGGGGTTACTCATTCGATTCCTGCTGTCCTACTTTGGCCATTAGGGATTATAGCGATTCTTTATCCACTATTCCCCGAGGCTAATTTACTCCACTTATGGATTTGGACATTTATCGCTGTAATCCTGCACGTATTTGTCGACATTTTTAACGCCTACGGAACCCAAGCATTACGCCCTTTTTCGTCGAAATGGGTCGCATTAGGAATAATTAACACGTTTGATCCATTTATTTTCGGGATTCATGTCGTCGGTATATTCGCTTGGGTATTCGGTGGGCATCCTGGATATATCTTTTCTGCCATTTACGCTATTCTTATTTCTTATTACATCTTCCGCTTTCAGGCACAAAGGAAGGTACTGCATAAGGTGAAAGAGATGATACCTGACGCTACGCAAATCATCATAGCGCCAACAATGAAAACTCATGAATGGCGGATAGCTGTGATGAGTGAAACGAGATTTTATGTAGGGCGAGGCGAGAAAGGTCGAGTGAAAATTTTAGATGAATTCGAACGAATTGCTGTTCCTAAAACTGCGGTACTTGAGGCAGCAAAAAAGGATAAAAATCTATCAGCCTTTCTATCCTTTTCGCCCGTTTATCGTTGGGAAGTGGATGAATTTGATGATCATTACGAAGTTAGATTTATTGATCTACGATACAGAAGTAATGGACACTATCCATTTGTTGCAGTTGTAAAGCTTGATCTAAATTACAGAATTCTAAGTTCTTACACAGGATGGATTTTCAGTGAAGAAAAGTTACAGAAAAAACTAGAATTTCTACCTAATTCTTAAAGAAGTAAAGGTCTGTCCCCTAGGGTCAGACCTTTTAATGCAAATGTTGATTATTTAATAAATGCTTGTATTTGGGATTATTAGCGACAAATTCATGAAGCTTTGCCCCTTGATACTCGATCCACTGTCTAACCACTCTTTCGGTCATTTCAGGTCCTTGATAGTCTCTTCCAGCTTTGGCATAGGTAGATTCAAAATCGCTCCATAAAAGTTCTACCCAGGTTCTTGCTTGAAGCTCATTTAACTCACTATTCTTTTCAAGTAAAAGTTGAATTAGTTTTTCTTGGTATTCCATCAATTAAATCACCTCCATTTCCAATATTCCCTTTCATAGCTTCCTCCAAATCAACCAATAATAAAGATACGTGATAAGCATTGAATCCGTCTTTGTTTGTCACGTTTTAACTCAATATTAGGAGGGTTTCGCATGGTTCGAAATAAAGCTACTCATTTCCCAAACCAACATAGTCAAAAACTTGAAGGTGAACCACGCGCTAAAGCTGAGTATGCTTCTAAAAGAGCAGATGGGACTATCAATACTCATCCCCAAGAACGAATGAGAGCATCCGACACTCGTGAAGGCGGTACTACTGAATCATTTACAACAGGATTTTAATCTTGGCTGGGTCCCTTATTAGGGGCCTATTTTTTTAATTCTACTAACATTGAGATCGGTAGAGCTTCTTCTGCTGAATTTCCCCCAATTCGAAAGCCCCATGCAAAAACACCATTTAAGTATTGTACTTTAAAATAAATTCCTGGGTCACCTTCTATTTCATATACTTCATTTTCTTTAATAGTGCTTGGATCGATTAAATAAGATTTGGCCATTATCGCCTTTCTCTCTAATACGGCAAATTCATTAACCATGCCCAATTGTTCTGCCTTTCGTGCCTTTTCATTAAGCTGTGAAATTTCTTGTTGTAATTCATAAGTAGACATTTGACTATATCTTTTTTCTTGCTCCATGTTTTTGTTCCCCTTTGAAGTAGATTTCCTATTCTTTAGTATAATAAACATTAGGGATAGAAGAAAAGAAAACAATTCATTTCTTCCTTATCTAGGAAAGGAGAAAGCATAAATGAAAGCCATACTTATTACAGGGGCGGGCTCTGGATTAGGGAAAGAGTTAGCGATATTATTTTCACAAACTAACCAACACATCTTATTAATGGGGCGCTCACAGGATAAACTTCAAAGTGTTAAAACAGAAATCGAACAAAATGGCGGTCGAGCTGATGTTATTCAAGCAGATATACGTTCCTTTCAAGAGGTATCTGACAAGGTAAAGAAAATAAGTGAGCATTATACCTTAACCGGATTAGTTAACAATGCTGGTATTGGTTACTTTGGACCATTTGAAAAAATGGAAGAAAGTGAAATTATCGAAATGACAGATACCAACATTTTAGGGACGGTATTTATGACAAAAGCCGTATTATCTACCTTTGAGCAACAAAAATCGGGACACATCATCAATATTATCTCAACTGCAGGACTTCGTGGAAAAGTTAATGAAGCTGTATATGTAGCCAGTAAATTTGCTGTTAGGGGATTTACAGAAAGTCTTCAAAAAGAATACGAAAATAGTGATATTAAGTTTACTGCCGTTTATATGGGTGGTATGGATACACCTTTTTGGGAAAATAGTGACCACATAAAAGACCCCTCACGCCTTCGCTCTCCAAAGGAGGTAGCGGAGATTATCTTTTCACAATTGAACGAAGAGTCGATTGTAATTGAAAATCAAAAATAAGAGGACAAAATTCTTGCTCAAACATAGTTTAAAAAGGACTGGAACACTTAGTTAGTTCCAGTCTTCTTGTTCTAGATTCCTTACATAGTCTTCTATTTCGTCTATGGAAAAACCTTTTCTGTAAAGAAACTGTTTTATTTTCTGGACATCTTCACCAAATTTTTTCTTCGCCTTTTCGCCTTGCTTTTTGATGGCTTCTAATTCTCCCTCTTCATCTTGCACAGACTTTTTCATCTCGCTCATCGCTTCATCAATAATTGAAAAAGAATAGCCCTTCCTACTTAACGCTTGCTTTAACTTCTGTTCAAACACAAATTGGGAATCATTTCTCTTTTTCTTTTGAGCTTTATGGCACAGCTGTATTGCTTTAGACAATTGGAGATCATAGGGGTATACTTGTAACGCATTATCTAAGATAGACGGTATTATCCCTTTTTCCTTTAATTCCACCTTAACTACATTTGGCCCTTTATCGGTAGTGTTCATTTGAGTACGAACGTAAGCTAGTGCAAATTCTTCATCGTTTAAGTACTTTAAGCTATAAAGACGATGAATCACTTCCTGAATAACTGGAGCTTCTACTTCTTTTTGCTTTAAATAGTCCCTAACTTCTTTCTCTGAACGCATTCTTGAAGCAAGATATTGAATCGCTGTACTTAATGCTTTTCGAATCGTATCTTGATACAGAACCTCCATATGTGTGAAATCATCTAATTCCAACCCTTTTTTCAACTGATACTTAATAAGAACATCTTCGTCCACACTAAAGGCATACTTCTCACCTGTTCCATCGTTAACATATATATTAAAGCGATCACTTTGTTTCTTTTGTGTGGTGATTTTCGTAATATAGACCATTTTTTTCACCTCTTTTTTCAATTTAACATAATTAAGAAGATTTTTTTACGCAAATGAATTAAAATGTTTTTACAAAAGGGAGGAGGAAATTTTTTGAGAATCGTAATTGCTGGTGGTACTGGTTTTGTTGGAAAAGCACTAAGTGATTTTTTCCTAAATAACGGAGATGAAGTTCTAATCCTCACCCGTCAGCTTCCATCTCCTTCCCATTCAACAAATGTTAAATATGTTCAATGGCTTACTCCAAATAGTAATCCAGCCGCTTTACTTGAAGGGGCAGATGTTTTCATCAATTTAGCCGGAGAATCGATCAATAGTGGTCGGTGGAATAATAAAAGAAAGGCAAGAATTTTAAAAAGTCGATTGGATGCCACAAGTGAACTGCTTCAAATTATGAGAAATTTAAATACTAAACCAAAATCTTTCATTAATGCTAGTGCAATTGGTTATTATGGGACATCTGAAAGTGCAACATTTACAGAAGAAAGTCAAAGTGTTGGTCATGATTTTTTAGCTGAAACAGTTAAACAATGGGAAGCATTAGCTTTAAATGCAAATACACTTGGCATACGTACTGTTTTATGCCGCTTTGGAATTGTTCTAGCAAAAAACGATGGAGCTTTACCAAAGATGGCTCTCCCTTATTATTTATTTGCAGGTGGTAAGCTTGGAAAAGGAAATCAATGGGTTTCATGGATTCATATTAAGGACGTTATAAGAGCCATCACCTTTGTAATTCAAAATGAAGCTATTCAGGGTCCAATTAACTTTATTTCTCCACATCCAGTTACTATGAATCAATTCGGAAAGGAACTAAGTAAAACTTTGCATCGTCCTCATTGGATCCCTAATCCAGAGATTGCCATAAAACTTCTACTAGGAGAAATGAGTATGTTAATGCTTGAGGGACAAAAGGTATTACCTCAAACATTAATGAAGCATGACTTTATTTTTCAATATCCGAATTTAGAAAAAGCATTAAATGACATTTTTCAAAATTAGCCGTTTATCCTTTTCCTTTTAGGGCAAAAATAGTGAAGTCAGCAAGAGTATATCTCTACTTCGATTTCAAAATTTAAAAATGAAAAGGAAGGGTTGATAACATGTCAAAGTCTGGAAAAAAAGACAAAATTAAAAGCAATTTAACTAGTATGCAAGCTGTTACATATTCAAACGAGTTTAGACGAGCAGATCGCGCTGCTGGTTACAATCAAAAAAGTACCAGATAACTCTCCTTATATTTTCTTTCATTCAGCAAACAATAAAAGTACGAAAACAAATCTGTTTTCGTACTTTTATTGTTTTGAAAGGGGATTATAACAATGGGTAACGGTAACAAGAGTGGTCTTCCACAAACACCAAAGAATTTAAAAACAGATGGCATTGATGAAGAATATTCTGCTGAGCTTGCTGACCAAGCTGATTTAGAGGCTCAGGCACGTGCTAATGCAGCAAATCAACGTGTAAGCACTAATCGTAATCGAAAATAAAAAAAAGAAGCAGGATGAGTCATCCTGCTTCTTAATTATATATAAGGGGGAGTAAAACCATTAATGATTTAAAGTTTTCTTGTTATTTTTCATAAAGTAAGTTTTTATATAAGGGATAGCTAATCGATCTACACCCCAATAATAAGCACCATTTCCAGCAAATAATAAGATAAAGGCTAGTGTATAAAGAATAGGATTAGTGCTAGTTGTTCCAGCAAGCATGAAGTTTAAATTCATGAATGCACCAGCGATAAGAGCAGGAACAGTTGCAATACCTAGGATAAGACCAATACCTACTAACAACTCTCCCCACTGTACTAGAAAAGTGAAGATATCTGCATTTGGTAACGCGATATGCTCTAAAAAGCTAGCATACCAAGGTTGAACGGCTGGATGTTCGCCCATTGCATTTGCGAGAGCACCTTTCATAAAGCCTCCTGCATCAAACCCACCAGTGATTTTATGCCAACCTGCTTCAATCCATTGAAGACCAAGCCATATTCTAATAATTGTCCACGCGACAGCTGCTTGAGGAGTTTTCCACCATCTCATGATAAACATCTCCATTTTATTGTGATTTTTTTCACAAATTAAATTGTTTTATTCCCCTAGCTAAAGGGAATTAGTCAGCTAGCTGTGTGAGAGAAGTTTTATTACTTCCTCTCTACACTCATAATATACGCCAGTGGAGATGCTTAAGCAACGCATTTCACAGTTTCTTGACATATTTAAATTGGAAATATGAAGGAAATGTGAACTGAAATAATATTACCCTGTATATCCCCATCTACTGTGCATAAGCTCGAAAAAACTGTGTACAACTATAGGCAATTATGTTCGTAACTCTGGGTATAAAACTGAGGATAACTCTGTGGATAATGTGAATAAGTATTGTGAATAGTCTAAATATAAGACTTTCGCCAGTGGATAAACATGGGGATATAGAACCATTACAAATTTTTTATAAGAAATTGGGCTCATCCACCCTAAAGAGGATTTTTTTAGGTTAGTAACGAACTTATAAGAAAAACAATTTCAGGAGGTTTATATGAGTCTTTTTTCAAAAATTGATACAGTCATTCTGAGGGTCGCTGATATTGTGGTAGCAAAAAAGTGGTACACAGAGGTACTTGAACTTACACCATCATATGAGAGTAACGGAGAACATTCGATTGTCATTTTACCAATTGGTAATAGTTCTTCCATTACACTTTATGAATGGCAGCAAGGTGATCAGCAATATCCTGCATCATCATCTTATCCGATCTTCTTTGCTGAAAATATTGAGGATGTCCATACAAAGCTTTCTGCAAGAGGTGTAGAAGTGTCTGAACTACAAAAGGATGGGACAACAATGTTTTTCACGTTTTTTGATCTAGACGGAAATAAATTAGAAGTTTGCCATTGGAGTTAAATAATTAGAGCAGGAACCTTATTTTGATTCCTGCTCTGATTATTTTTACTTTTAAAAATTAAAACGCCAAAAGCTACCTATTTAATAGCAATTGACGTTAAAAATGATGATTATTTATAAACGATTTCACTTCCTGAGAAAAAGCTTTGTCTCCAATCTTCTATAATGGGATGATGTTTTTCATTTTCATCGGTAGAGTACATATTGACATTTTCCCCTTCAGTAGTAGCAGCCCACATATTTCCAGAGTTATCAAATACAACAACCCCTTCTGCTACACCTTCCAGACCAGGCATATATCCATGAAAAGCATATAGATTTTCATTTTCTGTTGGTACAGGGGTAATTTGTTGAAACGTTACTCGAAAAATATCCAAATCATCGCCCACTAGTTTTCGAAATGAATCCTCCATCTCTTTATCTAGAAAAATCCCAAATATTTGGTTATACTCTTCCTTATCCTCAAGTGCATATTCTTCTTGTTCTACTGAAGAGCTGTCATCTTCTGTATCATCCTCTTCGATTACCGTTGATGCCTCTGCCTCCGGCTGTTGATCACCTTTCTCCTTTTCTTGTGATACATGCTCAGAACAAGCAGAAATAACAAAGAGAACTAAAAACACACTCATAATAGATAATACTTTCTTCATTCCTTACACCTCTAATGACAAAATGATAGATACTTCCCAAGTTAGATAATGAAAGAGTAATAGAGAAGCTATTACCTTTACATTAATCTATCTTAATATTATGACTATTTTACCATATTATTTTAGAATGGATATATAGAGAAACTAGAATATTAAAATTTAATGAAGCGTTCCACTTTTATTCATAATTTGTTCATATTTACTAGCTAAAATGAGATTGTAAGAAACAAGCTAGTTTCAAAACACCCCCCTTTTTATATATCCGACAATTTGTCGGATATTTTTGTTTATAATAAGAAAAGCGTAAGCGCCTTGGTTAGCCCCGACAAGCAAATGTTCTCTATCATAGGAAGTCCGAACTTTGACTTCCTATGATAGAGGTTATTTTACCAAGGAGGAAATGATCTTTTTTCCTCCCTCGAGGGGCTAGGCAGAAAGAAATGAAGTGCTTTCTTCCCCGCTGGAGCTGGACAATTTCCAAAGTTCAAAAAAGTTATACTTTCTTACCTTAGAACAAAAAAAGCCGATAAGATTTCTCTTATCGGCCTTGTTATTATTCTTCCTCTGATTTCACTTCATTGACTGTGACTCTTACCTTCATAATACGTA
This sequence comes from Pseudoneobacillus sp., assembly GCA_035631415.1. Classification (GTDB taxonomy): domain Bacteria; phylum Bacillota; class Bacilli; order Bacillales; family Cytobacillaceae; genus Pseudoneobacillus. The sequence continues at coordinate 8,310 of DASQIV010000697.1, forward strand.
AATCTTTCATTTCATCTACTGAAAACGTTATGTTTTGGTATTCCACTTCAGGATGCTCATCTCCGACAGGGATGTATCCTAGTTGCCCGATTACAAACCCGCTAACTGTATCATACTCCTGTTCAGGTAATTCAATTTTAAGGAAATCCGCAACCTCATATAGATTTGTGGTTCCTGGGAATAAAAATGTATTGGAATCAATTTCAATGATTTCCTCATCATCTTCGTCTGGCTCATCGTGTTCGTCAAAGATGTTTCCTACGATTTCTTCAATCAAATCTTCTATTGTTACGATCCCGTCGGTTCCACCGTATTCATCAACCACGATTGCCATATGAACATTATTCTTTTGCATATCTTTAAATAATTGGTCCGTTTTAATGGACTCAAGTACATAAAATGGTTCGCGAATAAGCTCTCTCAAATTAAAGCTAGTTTCATTACAACTCTCAACATACTGAATTAAATCTTTTACGTGTAAGATCCCTATAATATGGTCAATTTTTTCTTCATACACAGGAAATCTCGTATATTTTTCTAGATTAACGATATTAGCCGTTTCTTTTAAATTGAAATCAATCGGGACAGCGATAATATTGGTTCGATGGGTCATGATATCGGAAACCGTCTTATTATCAAATTCAAAGATATTATTGATCATAACCATTTCAATATCTTGAATCGTTCCTTTTTCTTTCCCAACATCAACCATCATCCGGATTTCTTCTTCCGTAATATTTTCATCCTCTGCATTTGGATCAACACCAAACATACGAACAATTAGGTTCATTGATAGTGTTAATAATTTTACAAAGGGAGCGGTAATTTTAGATAGAATCGTTAGTGGCATTACTGCAAAGTAAGCAATCTCTTCTGCTTTTTGTAATGCTAATCTTTTAGGAACAAGTTCTCCTAATACCAAAGTAAAATAAGATAAGACCAAGGTAATCACAACTACTGAAAGGGTTTCAAGTAGATCTTGTGATATAGGAACCCCCAACTCGGTTAGATATTGGGCAAGCCTTCCTGAAAAGCTTCCTGCAGCAAAGGCACTCGCTAAAAATCCTGCTAGGGTAATACCTATCTGAATGGTCGCTAAAAAGCGACTGGGTTCTGACAATAATTTTTGCAGCATTTTAGCCTTCTTATCTCCGCCTTCAGCTAAAAGCTTTATTTTATTGTCATTTAATGAAATTAATGCGATTTCTGATGCAGCAAAAAACGCATTTAAAATAATCAGTACAAGAAGTACTAATATTTGCGTAACCAAAAGACCAACCTCCAAGGTTTATAAAAAGTCACACATCCTCCTAGTAGAGATGGACGGTTTCTTCATTTTTCTTTAAGTATAACCTTTTTTTTACTCAATTACTAAAAAAAGAATTAAGATAATGACGGTAATAGATTTTTTTTGTATAAAATAGCGATTAAATTCAGGAAAAAGGTGGGAATCTTTTTAGGAAACCACCGTTGTTGATATAATGTATGGAAGGCAGCTTTTAACTCTCCCCATTGCGTACAGCTCTTCGTTTGCCGAAAACGGGCAACATCTACCATTTTGATATTCCCACTCGTTGTAATAAAAATATTTTTCAGGTGAATATCAGAAGGGTTTAACCCTTTATTTATCGCAAGCTGAATAGCTAAATCAATTTGTTTGATATTTTCATTTGTAATTGGCTTGCCTTTTTCTAAACAATTAAACAGAGTATTACCTTCTATATAATCAATGACTAAATAGTTTCCTCCTGCCTCATATAAAGTAGGATAATACGGAGTATCACTTATGACTTTATATATTTCAGATTCTTCTTTTGCCAATTTATTAAAACCAGGATAGAATACTTTTATGACTTTTTCAGTTGATCCAATCCTAAAGACAAAAGCACTCCTTCCAGCTCCGATTAGCTCTAAAGTAGGATGCTTTTCATTCAGTAATACCCTAGAGCCTTTCTTTGTAAACTTTACACTTTGAGCCAATACACTGAATGATGTCAAAGAAAATTCTCCTTTCCTGATGATTAAAGGTGTTTTCTTTATCCTTTAATCATTATATTCAGGAATTATTTGAATCATATCCTGATCCCTACTTTCAACTCCCTCATTAAAAGTAAGTCTTGTTTTAAAACGAAAAGATCTTTCTGTCGTAGAGTACGGAATGGAAGAAGGCAATTTAAACGTAAAGAATATTTGATTACATTCCTCTGCTTCTATAAGCTTTGAAGTTAAAACTGTAAAAGTATCAACAACCTTTTCAGAGTCATCTCCTAAATCAGTCATCATCAAATCACAATCAATTCGTTTAATTAATTGCTCAATCGTACCACCTTTAATTAAAAAATAGCCATTGATTGCTTCTCCCGGACTATATGTTTCTTTTGGTAAAATAAGATCGATTCTGGCTGACCCAATTCCGATTAAAGACATATATTTTCTTAATATCAAATGAATACCCTCCTATTAATTTTGTTAATCCTATTCTTTTGTGTGCTTTTCCTCAATACGTTTTTCAATTTTCTCCATTTTTTCTCTATCTTTCAATATTTCTTCTTTATTCGTCTTAATTAATTCTATGAAAGATGTTTTCATTTTTTTCATTTCAAATCTCTCCTCTATATATCATGACTAAAGTTTCTTACAAAAAAGAAAAACCTTCACCGAAGTTCGGTAAAGGCTTTAAATAAATAAAGACCTTTACCAATTGGTAAAGGTCTTGCTAACAACGGTAATGTTGCCAACAAAGCCGAGAGTACGAAGACTCTGAAATGACGACCATGTTGTAAAAGCTACTCCCCTTTAGGAGAACAATTATATAATTAAACATAATTTTATATAAATCTATTAGTTTTGTCAATATGTGGTTTTCTATTTTTTTAGTAAATATTCCTCAAGGAAGTTTTCTATTTCTGAAAAAGTGTGTACCTTATTCTTTACCTTATTTAGTGAATGACCTTCATCCTCAAATAATATAAATTTTACAGGGTGGTTTCGTTCCTTTAGTTTAGTAACAATTTGTACCGATTCCTTAATCGGTACTCTTGGGTCATTAGCTCCGTGTATAACCATTAGAGGACATATAATTCTATCTATATAATGTACTGGATCTATGCGATCGAAGAAATAACCATCTTCTTCAATTGTCCCATATTCCTTTTGACGAAGAATCTTCCGCCATGGACTTGTATGATTGAGAAAGGTTCTAATGCTAGATATACCAAACAAATCAACGGCTGCAGACCATAGATGAGGATAATGCGTTATGGCAGCAAGTACTACAAATCCTCCATAGCTCCCACCTAATATAGCAATTTTCCTATTAATAAATTGACCTTCGGTACGAAGCAATTTAGCTAATGCAACGGCATCCTTTACCGAGTCCATTCTTTTTAGACGATCATCTAGATGGGAATAGCTTTTACCATAACCCGTACTCCCCCGAATGTTCGGAGCATAAATCATATATCCATTTTTTAAGAGTTGGTGAAAGAAAGGGTTATAGGTAGGCCTAAATTGGCTTTCTGGACCTCCATGTATATAAATAATAACAGGGTGATTTTCAGCAGGAAGTTTGGGCTTGTAAAAAAAGGTTGGAACTTGTAACTGATCAAAGGAAGGATAAGAAAAAATGCTCGGCATTGTACTATTGTTTTCTAGCTCAGATGAAGGGGAAAAATTGGTTAGTTTTTTTACTTCCAAACTATTTAAATCAAGCACCCATATATTAGAAGGATTGTTTGGCCCATTAAACACATAAGCCAGCTTATCGTTTTTAGGAGAAAACACAAAATCCCTTATCACTCCCATTGGAATTTCCCACGTATAGAGTGAACTAGTCGTAAGATTTAGTAGATGTCCTTTAGAACTACCTGCCTCATTTACCGAAAAAGCTAATTTCATTTTATCTTTGCTTATTGTCAAATCTTCAAAATCCCAATTTTTACGTTCAAGCCATGTTAACTTTTTTGTAGAAATTTCAATGATAGCTAACCCCAGGAATTCCCTGCCTTTATTCGTTAATAAAAAAAGATGATCACCAGATTCATTAAAATGAGGGTGACGAAAACTTGCTTCCCCATCATGTAGAGTAAGCCAATCTATTTTTCCTGTTCCTAAATGAAGCAAGATTAAGTCATTATCCAGTTGTGAGTTTGTTTTTTCAATTAATAACGAAGATCCATCAGGAGACCATTGAATAGCGGAATAAATTCCATTTCCTTTAAGCACTTGGTTAATTTCAAGCGTTTCGATATTTTGAATGTATACATCAAAAAAAGCGGGATGACGTCGATTGCTTGACCAGGCAATCCACTTTCCATCATGGGAGCTTCCCCCATACCGGTGAATATGATTCGGAGAATTTGTTAGTGGGATATAAGAACCATCTTCATTCAATAATAGTAATTGTTCATTTTCGTTAGAGTGGATATCAACGCCTATAATACGCTTTCCCGTTCCAGATATATAATCCACAAAAGTAACGTTTTCTTTAGACAATGTGATTTGGGCAGGTATTCGGTCGTGACTATTCTGTTCCCATAACTGTGGTACTCCCTTAAAATCTGAAATAAAATTTAGTTTTTGACCACACGGCTGATATATGGGATGCCTTACCGAATACATCTGCAAATTTAAATACACAAAACCCGCCCCCCTAACACTCTAAGTTCCTTGCATCTAAATAATCTATTCACCATATTAATTTTTGACAACATATAGGGGATGGTTTTCGGAACTATGTAAGAATGATTG
>DASQIV010000698.1:0-11629 GCA_035631415.1 Pseudoneobacillus sp.
GAAAATCAATCGTCATCACCCAACCCCCTTTTTCCAATTATTTCAAGTTAATTATAACTCGTATTAATCTATTATTAAATATGATGATTTTTATTATTTTTCATAAGTTTTTCTTATGTACTAGAATATCTTTTTTAAAGGTTTGAAGAATTAGATTTTCATTTATTTTTATTTCTTCTGTTTTTAAAAATCCATTTTTTTCATAAAACGTAACTGCAGGTGTATTTTTTGCTCCAGTTGAAACAATAATGGATTCCACATTTTCAAATTTATTTTGAATGAACTCCATTAATGCGTTGGCTATCCCTTTTCTAAAATGTTGGGGATGCACGATTAATCGATGTATATCTAAGACATTTTGTTCCACTCTTACCGAGATGACACCGCATAATTCTTTATTCAAAAAATAACCAAAGAACATCTCTCCACATTGTCGCAACGTTTCAACCGTATCCTTCAAAGGCGGCAATTCATAAAATCCAATCAACTCTGCTTCTACCCTATAAGATGGAATTTGGACGTTGAGCACCTTCTCTGCCACTATTGGATTCGTTATATCTAATTTTCCAATCAAAGTTACCCCTCATTTTCACGTAGATTCATGATTACTTAAATAGAATTCTAAAAGCTTAATAGAATAATTCCTAAAAATAAAATACATCACTAATTATAAATATTCCTTTAAAAAGTTCATTTTCATTGATAAGTCGATTGTTACCTTATAGATAAAAATAAAGATAAAACCGAGAAAATGAAGGGTATAGAATAATAGGTACTCTACATGATTGTAACCTGAGCTTTTAACTTATACTTTTTCACAAATTGGGTTAAAATTCTAATAGAAACGGAGGATACGTTAATGGCTCGTTTTCTTAAATTCATTGTTTTTTTATTTGTACTATATGTTTCCTGGCCTTTTATAGAAAAACTATCGGCTAATACCGATTTCGAAAAATCCATTACTCAGGTCCAATCAGAAATGAATACGATAAAAAACAATCCAGCAGTAGTTTTAACCATAAATAGTATTTATGAAGAATATCAACAGGCAATGAAACAACTTAACTCCCAATTAGGAGTAATACAGGAACCTCAAGGAAAATCAGAAGAGGGAAAAGTAGAAAAAATAGAGCTAGAAACCCCTACTAAGCAAATATTTTCCGTATATAATGTGGAGCTTGGAGATAAAAAAGAGGAAATTGAGAGCCATTTAGGTGCAGCAGAGAGGTCCACAATGAATGAATATGGAACAAAATGGTTTTCTTATCACGATCATTATCAACATTTTTTAATGATCATGTATGATCAAAACAATCAAGCTGTTGGTTTATTTTCGAACCAAGATTTACTTGCATCCTCAAAAGGTATTACATTTGGAAGTACGAAAGAAACCGTCCGTAGTAAACTTGGAGAACCTGTAACGTCTATCCAAAAAGGATTAACTATTTTTCAGCTACAAGAAAATAACGAATATGATTTGTTTTTACTAGATGGAACATACGTCACTATTTTTTATGATAAACACGAAAACGAAACCGTTACAGCAATCCAAATCATTAATCAAAAACTAGAGGAAAAGAAGTCAGATATTTACACAACACCTAGCCCACCTTTAAAAGAAGGCTTTGAGTATCAATTATTTGATTTAACGAATGCTTCGCGAGTTAATCATCAACTACCTATACTAACATGGGATCAACATGTCCGTGAAACAGCTCGGAAACATAGTACAGATATGGCTGTAAATCATTATTTCAATCATGAAAATCTAAAAGGTCAATCTCCTTTTGATCGTATGGAAGCCGATCAGGTCTTTTTCCACCTAGCGGGGGAAAATCTAGCTTATGGACAATTCAGCAGCATTTTTGCTCATGAAGGTTTAATGAATTCACTTGGACATCGTGAAAATATCTTACGTGAGGATTTTGAGTTTCTAGGCGTAGGTGTAGCCTTTAATGACGAATCACACCCTTACTATACGGAGAACTTTTATGCGAAGTAATCATACTTTCTTGACCATTTTTCTAGCAAATACCTTTATGTTTTAGCATCCTTCTTTCAAATGGATACCCTAATATATAAAAAGCAAAGTAACTACCCTATCTCATAGGGTAGTTACTTTGTTTTTGGAATCATTTCATTATTAAAGCTTTGACTAATATTGAGAAACCTCTTCTATAGTCGGTAAGGCTGCAATGGCACCAACTTTCGTGCAAACTAGTGCTCCCACTTTATTACTGAAAGAGATAATCTTACTCAGTTGTTCAAAGTCTTCTAAAACCTTCCTCGGATCTTCTGCTTTTGTTAACTGGAATAGTGTAGCTCCTACAAAAGCGTCACCAGCACCAGTGGAATCTATTGCATCAACCTTTATACTAGGAATGACTTCAATCTTTTCCCCATTCGAGACTATCGTTCCTTCTTTTCCTAATGTAACCGCAATGACTTTTGCACCCCATTGATGGAAGAACCGAATCCCTTCTTTTAAATCATCTTTATTGGAGATTATCTTTAATTCTTCATCACTCACTTTTACAAAATCAGCAATAGATATCCCCTTCTTAGCTAATTCTACGAATTGATCTCTTTTATTTTTCCAAAGATCACCTCTGTAGTTAGGGTCAAATGAAATCAGCTTGCCTTCTTCCTTCGCGTTGAGCATTAAATGAAGATAGGTAGATTGAAATGGATCATCTAGTAAAGCAGTAGCTGATCCGAAATGAATAATTTGTTGCTCTAATATTCTATTTTTATCTATATCACTTTCGATTAAGTAGGCATCTGCACCACGATTAAACACAAAATCTCTTTCTCCATTTGCTTTTAATGAAACAAAAGCTAAAGTGGTTGGATGCTTATGGTCGAATACAAGCATAGAAGTATCGACATTCAATCCATCTAACGTATTCTTTAAAAAATGGCCGAAGGGATCATTGCCAACCTTCCCAGTGAACAGTGCATTCCCACCTAATTTCACAATAGTGGCACAAACATTTGCCGGAGCTCCCCCTGCCTGTTTTTCAAAATTTCGTCCTTCTATTAAATCTATATCCACATCTTTGCAGAAAAAATCAATTAATAACTCCCCAATACAAACCACTGATAAATTTGTAACCATAGACCCAAAACCTTCCTTTTGCAAAAAGGACAGAGTATCAAATCTCTGTCCTTATCTTTGTAAAATTAAATTGTTTGACCTTTATTTAATTGCCTTGCTAACTTTCAGCTTTTTGCCTTTAATTGTTGTATTTTCCATGGCCTGTAAAACGACCGAGCCCTTACCATTAAGAATATCAACGTATGATAAATTGTCTTGAATGGTAATAATTCCAATATCATCTGCTGTTACTCCAGGAATTTTTGCTATCGTTCCTACTAAATCTACCGCTCGAATTTTCTTCTTTTTCCCACCGCTGAAATAAAGCTTCATGATATCTTGGTTTATTCGTGCTGTTTTATTGTTTTTAACGACTCTCCGACCACTAATTTTTTCATCAAAAGCTGCTTTTCCTTTTGCAACTTCTTGGTGTGTAGGAGCTTCCATTTTTGTGATTTCAAAGCCAATGTATCTTTCTACTGCTTTTACGAACTTTTCTTCAAAAGGTGTTGCAAAGGTTATCGCTTTTCCTTTATTACCGGCACGGCCGGTTCTTCCTGTTCGGTGGACATAACCCTCTTTTTCCATTGGAACGTCATAGTTAATTACTAGAGTAACATTATCAACATCTATTCCCCTGGCAGCTACATCGGTAGCAACAAGATAACGGAAATTCCCTAGTTTGAAACCATCCATAACCGCAAAACGGTCCTCTTGCTCTAACCCCCCATGAAGTTTTTCACAAGAATAATTGGCTTTTTCTAATTCTGCAAATACGGTATCAACATGTTCTTTCGTTCTGCAAAAAATAATACAGCTTTCAGGATTTTCAACAACCGTTATATCTTTCAGTAATGAAATCTTTTCTTCATCTTTTACTTCGATTTTGAAGTGCTCGATCGTTTCAGTTGTTATCCCAGTAGACACAATTTCGATATGTGAGGGATTATCCATATATTTATGGCAAAGATTTTCCACGTCTTTAGGTAATGTTGCTGAAAAGACCATCGTAACTCGATTTGTAGGAAGTTCTTGGATAATTGATTCAACTTCTTCGATAAAACCCATATTTAGCATTTCATCTGCTTCATCTATAATAAGATACTTTATTTCGTCTAAAACTAAAGTACCTCTTTCGATATGGTCGACCACACGTCCAGGTGTACCTACAACGACATGTGTTTTTTGTTTCAGCTCTTCTTTTTGTTTATTAAATGGTTCTTTCCCATAAACAGCCAAAGCCTTTATCCGTTTAAATCGACCAATATTCGTTACATCTTCACGAACCTGAGCAGCTAGTTCCCTTGTTGGTGTAAGAATTAACGCTTGTGGCTTCTTTTCCTCCCATTCGATCATTTCACAAATCGGGATAGCAAAGGATGCTGTCTTTCCACTTCCTGTTTGAGATTTTACGACAAGGTCTTGTTTTTCCAATGCCTTTGGTATGACTTCACCTTGAACCTCTGTAGGAGATTCATATTTTAAAACATCTAAAGCTCTTCTTATTTCATCACTTAAATTATAATCTTCAAAGCGTCTTTCACTCATGTACTAACCTCGTTTTTTTATATTATCCGACTTATATATAGGATTCTCTTAGGAGAAATATCATATGCAAAATCTGACTATGTTTCATTATACTTGAAATCTCACCAAAAAACTGAAACTTTACGATAGCTTAAACGTCCAATCAGATATAATGGAGGGATTATCATGAAAAAACTACTATTCTTTTTACTCATCAGTTGTTTACCCTTAGTGGGTTGTGGTGAAAGAAATGCGGACGTTAAAGGGGCTTTTGATATAAAAGGAATCGTTTCAGAAATTGACAAGGAAAATAACCAAATTTTAGTGAAAGATTCAACCACTGGGCTAATTAGAATCACCTTACCGGCAAATATACAAGTTGAAAAATATAATAAAGGTCAAGAAGTGGTCATTTGGTTAGACGGGGAAATCAAAGAATCCTCCCCTGCTCAAGCTAATGCATTAAATATTGAGCTCTTAGATAACCATGAATTAAACAACTCCTTAGAATTGCCCACCTTTAATTTTGGAAATGAGTTTCCTCCATCCTCCCCTGGATTTATTCAAGTTGAAGATACAAGATATGAAATGGCCAAAGGAGGATACCGATGGAAAAAGGGGAATTCAGTTGTACTAACAGACGCTGCTTCTCCATTGCAAATTGCAGAAAACTTCAAACCTATTGAAGTCGCTCCTAATAGTATCGCCACTATTGAAATTGGCCAAAATCCAAATGTAAGCACCTATACTTGGAGTGGAAATACTAAAGCAAGCTATCACAACATAAAAGAGAATCGTATCACAATGCCCGCAATAAAAGGCCAATATATTTATGAAGTAACGGCCAAGTGGACAAATGGTGAAGTATCCTATACCTTTGTAGTTGACATTAAGTAATAGGTTCTGCTGAATCCGAATACAGCGTCAACAATTCATGCATAAGATGGTCCGAATAAAAACGGTTAGATATTAGTGTTAAAAAAAAATCCTTTTATAATAATTCAATATTCCTAGCTTCGTTTATCACGCGCTTCATGAGAATTTCCACTGTTTCATTTTTAGCTAACCTTGGACTTTGACCAGACCACAGTGACATATATTCTTTATCATTTCGTTTTGCTGCCACTTTTCTAATCGATTGTGTTAATAAATTTTGGACAGGATATTCAGGAACTGCTTTCTCATGTTCTTTCATTTCGGTCATAAATTTATTTTTAACCCCTCTTGCCCATTTACCAGAGAATGAACGAGTTAAAACCGTTTGTTCTTCATTTGATTGAAGAATTGTTTCCTTATGTAGTAAATGGGCTCCACTTTCTTTACAGGTTAAAAAAGCTGTACCCATTTGCACTCCTTTTGCCCCTAAACAAATAGAAGCCATTAAACCTCTTCCATCCATTATCCCACCTGCTGCAATGACTGGAATGCTGACATGATCGACCACTTGAGGTATCAATGACATTAAACCTACTAAACTCTCTTGAACGTCATGAATAAAATTCCCCCTATGTCCTCCAGCCTCGCTACCCTGAATAACGATCAAATCCATTCCTACCTTTTCCAATTCTATAGCTTCTGTGACAGTCGTAGCTGTTCCTATTAATATGGTATTATGCTGTTTTAATTTAACTATTAAGTCATTAGATGGGAGACCAAAAGTAAAGGAACAGATAGGTACTTTTTCTTCTATTACTATACGGATTTGTTCCTCAAATATTTTCATAACGCTTTCTGAACATGGAAAATCTATACTTACATTTGGAACCTGTAATTTATCACGAATCGGTTGGAGTAATTGGATTGCTCTGTTAATTTCCTTTTCTGAAGTGATTATTTCATTTGGTACAAATAGGTTTACAGAAAATGGTTTCGTCGTCAGATGCTTTACCTGACTTATTTGTTCTTGTAATTGGTTTGGGGTTAAATAGCCCGCTCCAATTGAACCTAATCCTCCATGATTGGAAACCGCGGCGACTAACTCTGCAGTTGTAATTCCTCCTGCCATCGGAGCTTGGATAATCGGGTATTGAATTTGCAAAAGCTCTATCATTTCATTTTTTTGCACAAGTACTCCCCTCCTTTTTATACAGATAAATTCTCATAAAAAAGAGACACAAACAAAGTGTCTCTCCTGTTTTAATTATACTGTAGCATGAACAGCTTCAGTTTGTAATTCTTTTACAACGACTCCGCCTTTAAGCACCACACGTATGTTATTATTATCCTCTAATGAACGAAGGTCGGTTAATGGGTTGGTTTTTGTAATAACAACATCCGCATACTTCCCAACCTCTAATGTACCTACTTTGTCTTCCCAACCCATACACTCTGCTGCCACTTTTGTTGTAGCTACAATCGTTTCCATCGGTGTCATTCCAATTTCATTCATAAGTGATAGTTCTCTTAAATTTGTACCATGAGCCATCACTCCTGCATCCGTACCCATTGCAATTTTCACACCAGCACGGTAAGCCTTAGCAATACTTTCTTTATGTGCATGAATCGATTCTTTTGCCTTTTTAATTCCGTATTCAGGCATTCCTGCTTTTTCTGAAAGCTCTAATACAGCTACAGGTGCAAGTAAAGTTGGTACTAAATAAGTTCCATGCTTTAACATAAGCTCAATACACTCATCATCTAAATAAATCCCATGTTCGATGGAGTGAATTCCTGCTTTGATTGCATTTTTGATTCCTTCAGATCCTTGAGCATGTGCCATTACCTTTAAACCACGTCGGAAATTCGCTTCTTCCACCATAACCTTTAATTCCTCAAGCGAGAATTGAGTAAATTCCGGGTGGTCTGTTGGACTTAATACCCCGCCAGTAGCATGCACTTTCACCACATCTGCCCCTGCACGTAGAACTTCCCTTACTGTTTTTCTAACACTCTCAACCCCATCACAAATACCATTTGGCATTCCAGGGTATTCATCTAAAAGTAATTTGACTGTTTGTCCAGAGGCTGTATACGAATCACCATGTCCACCGGTAGTAGTGAGGGCCGTGATACTTACTTGCATTCTCGGTCCAAGAACAAGCCCTTGCTCAACAGCTTGTTTCACACCTGCATCCGTTCCGCCACAATCTCTAACTGATGTAATACCAGCATTAATCGTGTTTTTCATGTAATCAATGGCTTTGTAAAAATTGAACGAAAAAGGAGTGGCTAATCTTTTTTCAATTGGTTCGAATTCTAACATAAGATGTACATGTGTATCGATAAAACCTGGAAGAATACATCCTCCTTCAGCATCAAGGTATCTTACCTCATCACTAAATTCTGGTAGTTCATCTTCCCTACCTACAAACACAATCTTTTCATCTTCGATTGCCAAAGCACCACGTAAGATCGGTTCTCCGCCATTCCCATCGATTAAAGTACCGTTTTTTATCACTGTAACAGTCATCCAAATCCCTCACTTTGCTTATTGTTAGAATTTTAAAAATTCTCCCTACTACGAAATATTCTATCTTCTCATTTTGTATTCCTGCCAATTTCGAAAAAATATTTCGTAAAACGAAAAAATAGTTCAAGTTGCCCACCTTATAATTATTTGTTTAAAAAAGAGGTAACTACACTCCTTAGTAAGGAATAGGTAGTAACCTCTTTTAGACCATCAATATTAAGCTAGTAGATTTCAATTAGAATGTAGTTTTTAAATTAGCCTTTTTAAAAATTCAATACCTTCTCACTGCTTTTAACAAACTCACTAAACAAATGATTCATTAGCTTGTTTGTACTTGCCATTGACTCTGGATGCCATTGGACTCCAACAGTGAAGTTTGAGGGATGGATATATTCAACTGCTTCCACAATACCATCTGAAGATTGAGCAACCACACGCAAATCGTTAGATATGATATCTAAAGCTTGGTGATGTAAACTATTCACTCTAACCCTATCGGATTCAAATATTTGGTGGAGTTTACTATCTTTAGAGATTGTCACCCAGTGTGTATCGCGACCTCTTTCTACCTTTTGTGAATGTTGAATAGGTTCTGGTACTTGACTCGGAATATCCTGTATTAAAGTCCCACCTAATGCTACATTTAAAATTTGAATCCCTCTGCAAATGGCAAGTAGTGGCAAGTTATTCTTAACTGCATACCTCACAATCTCTATTTCTACTAAATCGCGTTCAGGTATGGTCGGACCCAGGTGGAGATGTGGATCCTGTCCGTAAAATTGAGGATCTACATCCTCTCCACCACTAAGGATAATTCCATCGCATAGTTGGAGCATTTCTAAAGCCGTTTCAGGATCTGTGAAGGGAAGAATGATTGGTATACCACCATTTGCAACTACAGATTTGTGATAATCCTGATGAATATATACGCCTTCCATATGTTGACTATGTTTAAGATAAGCCCCTGTAATTCCAATAATCGGTTTCTTCATCCTTATTCCTCCTTATGCCTGTACATGATAATTGTAATATAAGATATCCATCTACTTTTAACAATAAATATTTCAAATAGTTAAAATTTTTTTAATAAAAATATTTCGTTAACCGAAAAAGATGTTACAATACTATTTATAAAATTTATAAAGATTGAAGGGAACGGAATGAATAAGAAGCTATTGCTTACATATGGAATGTTGATCTTAGCAACTGCAACCTGGGGAAGTGCCTTTATTGCAGGGAAATTTGCTGTACAAAGCTTCGAACCTGCAACAGTTGCATTTTTACGATTTTTTGGTGCAGCTATTCTTTTGTTTCCACTTATGTGGATAATGGAAAAAAACCGAAAGAAGCCAAGTTTAAAGGACTATGGGTTGTTTGCTGTTTTAGGTTTAACAGGAATAGCTTTGTATAATATTTGCTTTTTTGTTGCTACGAAGCATGCTCCAGTGATAAAGAGTTCACTTTTTATTGCTTCAAATCCCGTCTTGATCGTGCTTTTATCCGGACTTTTTTTAAAAGAAAAGATCACCAGGAACCACATTATTGGGATGGTTATCGCTTTAGTAGGAGTCACTTTTATCATTACCGATGGAAACTTACTCTCTCTTTTCCAATTCGGCTTTGAACCTATTGATTTTGTCCTTTTGGGTGCCGTCATTAGTTGGGCGTTATATAGTGTAGTTGGAAAAGTAGTCTTAAAAAAATATAGTTCAGTGGAATCAACCACCTACGCTGTTGCTTTTGGTACTTTGTTTCTATTACCGTTTGCATCAGCTGAAACTTCATGGCAGGAAATTCAGCAAGCAAGCCTCACTACTTGGATGGCCATTGCCCATATGAGCATATTTGTCACCGTTGTTTCATTTGTTCTATATTATAACGGCATCAAAGAGATTGGGGCAGCGAAAGCTTCTATATTTATAAATGTTATGCCAGTTTCAGCCGTATTGATGGCGACCATCTTTTTGGGAGAAACCTTCACTTTGGCCCACGGAATTGGAGCCGCATTCGTTTTATCAGGAGTGTATATCGGAACAAATGCAAAGCTATTTATAAAGAAAAATCGAGAAAATATTTTAAATAAAGAGATTGCATAGTAGCTTCTTTAAAAAATGGAAAACCCACCTGTTTAAAAAAATCAGGTGGGTTTTTATATACAAAAAGAATTTTTTTAATTTATTGGACTAAAATGAATCTATTCTGCTTACATACTCACAAAAAAATTTGTCCATCGTACCAAATATATGCACATTTTTTGGACTATATGCTGAACTTTGAAAAAATATCCATTAGCTGTAAGTCTTTATTTATCCCTACTTTACCGCCTTAATGACAATCGCTTCCCCTTGAAATGAGAATACTTTATCCCCTTCAACTTTTACATAAAAATGATCTTTTACTTTTTGTGGTGATTGAATCATATATTTATTAAGCTTTTCCTTTTCAGATTCAGGAAGATTCATACGCATACACCATGGCTCAAACACAAATGTTTTATCAAATCGGTGGAGTTCATCTATTTTAAATCCTTGTAGTTCTAACATTTTCAGCCATTCTGTTTTTTTCCATGCACGGTAATGGCTATAATCTCTTGTTTTTTCAACTATATTATAAAATTGATCCAGTTCATCATCCTCCGGAGAGACATTGTCGTCCAGTAAAAATTGTCCCCCTTCTTTCAACACACGATAGACCTCTTTAATAAATGCTTCTATATTTGGAAAATGATGTGGTGCTATGCGACACGTTACAATGTCAAAAAGGGCGTCATCAAACGGTAGTTGTTCCGCATCCCCCTCTACGAATTGAACATTTTCATGACCATTTCCTCTAATAAAATTTTCAGCAGCGAGAAGCATTTTTTTCGTTAAATCCACTGCTACCACCTTTTCTACATGAGGAGCAAACGCATTAGCTGTATGCCCACCACCAGTAGCAATATCAAGAACATGCTCATCACCTTTTATAGAAGTAATCGCGACTAATTTTTGAAGGTCCTTCCCTTCCTTATGAATCTTACTGTTTACATATGCTTCCGCACTCCGTCCAAATTGCTCTTGCACATCTTTTTTAATCTCCATACTTTACCCCTCCAGCATTCAACCTATACTTTTACTATATATGGAAATGGTGATAATTTAAATTTCATTTTTGCACAATTATCCATAAGTAAAACTTATCAAGCTCGGAATTTATATTTTTTTCAGCGGTGAGTCTTAATTTATATGCAAAAAAGGGAGCTGTAACTTACAACTCCCTTGGTTCAACAAGCTTTGTTCTATACTTCTAACATATGTTCTTCTCTTATTAATTCCCTTGATTCATCAATGGAATCAAATATTGAAACATTTCACTTTCAGGAGTTTCATATTTTTCAAACTTGGCACCTAATGGCCGAAATCCATATTGCCTGATCATTTGAATAAATTGAAAACAGAGGAACTCATTGCTTGAAGAACAATCCATACTTGCAAAAAGGGTAGGCTGCCATTTTTCAACATACATATGTTCTTCTAATGTATGAAAATTACTTTCAGCGTGAACTTTAAACCCTACTTCTCCTGTCATTTCTTTGCCAATTGAATCAAGTACACGAA
>DASQIV010000699.1:0-8925 GCA_035631415.1 Pseudoneobacillus sp.
GTCGTATAGTTACGTGAGCCACAATCTATACAAGAAAGTACAACCTTTTTATTCATAACAACACCTACTAATGCCCTTCTTTATATCCTTAAAAATGTAACACGGTACATATAGGTTGTCAATAATCCCTAGTATATCACATCGAAAATTCACGAATTTCCAAATATCTCTCCAACTTCCGCTTTACTCGTTGAAGTGCATTATCAATTGATTTCACATGCCTGTTTAACTCTTCTGAAATTTCTTGATAGGACTGCCCATCTAAATATAGGGCTAGTACTTTCCTCTCTAAATCACTCAAGAGTTCAGCCATCTTGAATTCTATTTGATCAAACTCTTCTTGACTAATAAAAAGTTCTTCAGGATCTGACACTTTAGCTCCTGATATCACATCCATAAGTGTTCGATCGGATTCCTCATCGTAAATAGGCTTGTCCAAAGACACATACGAATTTAGCGGTATATGCTTCTGTCTAGTAGCAGTTTTAATGGCCGTAATAATCTGTCGAGTTATGCACAGTTCTGCAAAGGCTTTAAAAGAGGTCAGTTTGTCCTCTTTAAAATCACGGATGGCTTTGTAAAGCCCAATCATCCCTTCTTGGACAATATCCTCTTTGTCAGCACCTATCAGAAAATAAGATCTGGCTTTCGCACGAACAAAATTTCGATATTTATGAATGAGGTAATCTAATGCTTCGCCTTCACCTTTATGGACCAAATCAACTATCTCTTCGTCTTCTAGGTGGGCATAATTTTCGTTGATTTTTATTCTTAAGTCAACACTCACTTAGATCCCCTCCGACCGTACAATAAAAGCATAGATAGGAATATTATACAGTAGGGTTTTTCCAAGCGTCAACCAATCTCATAGTCCTCTGCGCCACTTTTCAAAAATTTCTAACATTTCTTCACTTAAATTTATTTTAGAAAACGGGCGCTGCTCCTGAATTTTCTGAACACTCTTTTCGATTTTTTTATCGATAGATTGTATCTCATTAAATAATTCACGAGCAGATTTCCTTAGAGCACCTTGTCCAAATATGGACCATTGTTCTGTAAAATCCGAAGTGGCAACATGAACTTGTGTTTTACGATTATTTAATTGGATGGCCAGCTTTTCAATTCTTTCATCTGCTGATTCATTTTCTTTTGTAAAAATAATTTCAATTTTATAGTTGCGATACTTTTTTTCTGTCCCTTGAACGAAGTGTGCATCGAATACGATAATCACACGATATCCTGTATATGCTTGGTAATCCGCCATCATTTCAACTAAACGGTCTCTCGCTGCTGCCAGGTCTTTATCCTTTAAGGCTCTTAACTCTGCCCAGGCCCCGATCATGTTATACCCGTCCACTAAGAGGATGTCCATATTTATCCCTCAATCGGGTTTCTTTTTCGATAAACCTCATACATCAGAATCGCTGCCGCTACGGACGCATTTAAAGATGTCACCTTACCTGCCATTGGAAGGTGGAAAAGAAAATCACATTTTTCTCTAATTAACCTTCCCATACCTTTTCCTTCACTACCAATAACTAGGCCAAGCGGCATACTTCCATCCATTCGGCGATAATCATCGCTTCCTTTTGCATCGGTACCTGCAATCCAAATGCCTCTTTCCTTTAATTCGTCTATTGTTCTAGCTATATTGGTTACTCTAACTACAGGAATATATTCAATTGCCCCAGTTGAAACCTTTGCAACAGTTGCTGTTAGTCCTACCGCACGACGCTTAGGGATAATAATTCCATGTGCTCCTACAGCATCTGCTGTTCTCATAATCGATCCTAAATTATGAGGATCTTCAATTTCATCTAGGATAAGAAAGAATGGCGGCTCGTTGCGTTGTTCTGCGATTTTGTATAAATCATCCAACTCAGCATATTGATAGGCAGCGACGTGCGCGATGACCCCTTGATGGTTTCCATCACTCATTTGATCTAGCTTTTTCTTAGGAACAAGTTGAACTAAAACTTTATTCTCATTAGCTAAATGGGCAATCTGTGCCATCGCACCCTTTTGCAGCCCTTCTAATATGAATATTTTATTAATATCGCGTCCTGATCTTAATGCTTCTAATACTGTGTTTTTACCGATAATATAATCTTCACTCATTCATTTTTTCCTCCTTCCTTATTTTCAATAAACGTTATAGATATTTGAATAAGTTCCTCTAATCGAGATTCATTTTTTGATAAATATAAATATCCGATTAAGGCTTCAAAAGCGGTTCCGTAACGGTACGTTTGAACATCGGTATTTTTCGGTATGCTGCCTGACTTAGCATTTCGTCCCCGCATCACAACCGAATGTTCGTATTCAGTCAAAATATTTTGATCTAATAAGTAAAATATAATGCTAGCTTGTGCCTTTGCAGACACATATTTAGTTGCTGTTTTATGTAGCTGATTAGGCTTCACCTTACCCCCTTGTAAAAGGTGATGACGGACATAGGTTTCAAAAACCGCATCACCCATATAAGCAAGGGCTAAACTATTTAGTTGTTTCTCGTCAATTTTATCTTCATAAGGAAGCATTTTTTAGCCTCTTTTCCAGCGCGTGCCTTGAGGCGTATCTTCTAAAATAATATTCAATTCTTTTAATTGATCACGAATTTGATCAGAAACTCTAAAGTCTCTATTTTTTCTTGCTTCGATTCGTTTTTGAATTAAAGCTTCGACTTCTTCATCCAGTAGCTCTTCATTTTTAAGCTCAAGCCCTAATACCAAAAACAGATCCTTCATTTCTTTTAAGAAAGCATCTATAACCTCAATGGATGTATTTTTTTCTAATAGATAATAATTAGCTAGCTTAGAAAGCTCAAATAACACAGATACTGCATTTGCTGTATTAAAATCATCATCCATTGCCTCAATAAACTGTTCTTTCAAACCTGCTATTTTATCTAACCACTCTTGTTTTTGATCATTTAGATTAGCACTCATCTCACGACGGTGTGTTAAATTTTGATAAGAGGTTTTAATTCGTTCATAGGCAGCTGCTGTATTCTCTAATAAATCTTCACTGTAATTAATCGGATTACGATAATGAACTGATAACATAAAGAATCTTAATACTTGGGGATCATGTTTTTTTATAATATCGTGAACTAATACAAAGTTCCCTAGCGATTTTGACATTTTTTCATTATCAATATTAATATAACCGTTATGCATCCAATAACGTGCAAACTCTTTCCCTGATAAGCTTTCTGATTGAGCGATTTCATTTTCATGATGAGGGAAGGCTAAATCTTGACCCCCGGCATGAATATCAATCGTCTCTCCTAGATATTTCTTAGCCATAGCAGAGCATTCTATATGCCAACCTGGACGACCAAGCCCCCATGGACTTTCCCAAGAGATTTCCCCTTCTTTTGCCGCTTTCCAAAGTGCAAAATCTAAAGCATCCTGCTTTTTCTCACCAATCTCGATACGTGCGCCTAATCGAAGCTCATCAATCGACTGGTGGGATAGCTTGCCATAACCATCAAACTTTCTTGTTCGGAAATAGACATCTCCCGCTGACTCATAAGCGTAATCCTTCTCAATTAACTTGGCAATAAATTCTATGATAATATCCATGCTTTCCATTACTCTTGGATGAGCATCGGCTTTTTTGCACCCAAGTGCTGAGACATCCTCAAAATATGCCTGAATAAATCGATCTGCAATAGTAGGAACATCCTCCCCTATTTCGTTTGCAGCGCGGATAAGCTTATCATCTACATCCGTAAAATTAGATATATATTTAATATCATATCCTCGATATTCAAAATACCTTCTTACCGTGTCAAATACGATGGCTGGTCGAGCATTTCCTATATGAATATAGTTATAAACTGTCGGACCACACACGTACATTTTTACTTTACCTTCTTCAAGAGGAATAAACTCTTCCTTCTTTCTAGTCATCGTATTATAGATTTTAATCGCCATTTACCTTGCCCCTTTCTAAAGTTGCTTCTGTTAACTCTATCCTTAATTTTTCAATTTCATATTCTAATTCTTTTAATCGGTCGTTAATCGGGTCTGGTAGGTCACAATGATTTAAATCTTTCCCGATCCTTATCCCATCCTGTATGACTACTTTTCCTGGAATACCAACGACCGTTGAGTTAGGTGGTACATCTTTTAAAACGACCGAACCTGCACCTATTTTAGAATTCTCTCCCACTATGATAGATCCTAATACTTTTGCCCCTGTAGCAATTAACGCATTATCCATTATAGTTGGGTGCCTTTTCCCTTTTTCTTTTCCCGTTCCCCCAAGAGTAACTCCTTGGAAAACAGTCACATTATCGCCTATTTCACACGTTTCTCCGATAACTACTCCCATACCATGGTCAATGAAAAAACGACGACCAATTTTAGCACCTGGATGGATTTCGATACCTGTAAAAAAACGACTGATTTGTGAAACCGAGCGAGCTAAAAAGAAAAACTTTCGCTTATATAAACCATGTGCTAGGCGATGCGCCCAAATAGCATGTAATCCGGAATAAGTTAAGATGACTTCTAAATAACTCCTTGCAGAAGGATCTTGTTCGAACACTACTTCTAAATCATCTTTTAATGTTTTAAACATTTGATTTTACCCTCCTTTCTGAGAGTTTCATTTTTTATTACTACCGTGTTGGGGTGGTGAGAAAAATGTTCTTGACGACCGATTTCTCGCTTTTTTTCTCTGTTTGGGCTCCAAAACCTCTCTTAGTAAGGCTAGACCAATATAAAAAAGCGCCTCTGTCCGAAGACAGAGACGCTTGAAGGCGCGGTTCCACTCTGATTAGATAATCTAAAAAGATCATCTCGCTTAAACCTAATAACGGAAGGGTTCCGCCCTAATTTACTTGGAAGTTCCGTTTAATTAGGGACTCAGAGGTGCACTTCAAAAAATGAGGGGCATAAACCACTTTCAGCCGGTGATGGTTCTCTCTTTTAAGCTTCATTCTTTTACTTTTCCTCTTCTACATTTTCACATATAAAAAATATTACTTTTACTATATTACATTTCACTTCATATGTTAACTAAATTGACCTTAACAATAAAGATTTTTTTATCAAAACTAGTTAACTTGTTTTAATCTGTTAAGAATTTTTTCTTTCCCTAATAAGGAAATGGCTTCAGGTAGATCAGGTCCATGGGTTTGCCCTGTTGTAGCAACACGAATCGGCATAAATAGGTTTTTCCCTTTTTGACCTGTTGCTTTCTGAACAACTTTCATGGCAGCTTTGATTTCCTCTGCATTAAAATCAGTTAAGCCTTCTACTTCCTGCGCAAATGCCTTTAAAACCTCTGGCACTTGTTCACCAGTTAATACTTCCTTAGCATCTTCTTCATAGTTTACTTCATCCTGGAAAAATAATTCCGTTAATGGAACGATTTCTGCACCATAACTCATTTTTTCTTGGAAAAGTGCAATTAGTTGGCGCGCCCAAACTTTTTGCTCCTCACTTAGTTCACTTGGAAGACGACCTGATTTGATCAAGTGTGGAAGTGAAATTTCCACTAACTTTTCAAGGTCAAGTTGTTTAACGTATTGGTTGTTCATCCACGTTAGCTTTTGGTTATCAAATAAAGCTGGTGATTTAGATAGACGGCTTGCATCAAAAATTTCAATAAATTGTTCTTTTGTAAAAATTTCTTCTTCCCCTGATGGAGACCATCCTAACAGACCGATAAAATTAAATAATGCTTCTGGTAAATAACCAAGCTCTTCGTACTGCTCAATAAATTGAATAATACTTTCATCACGCTTACTTAATTTTCTGCGGCTTTCATTAACAATTAATGTCATGTGTCCAAATTGCGGAGCTTCCCAACCTAGTGCTTCATAGACCATTAATTGTTTTGGTGTATTGGAGATATGGTCATCTCCTCTTAAAACATGGGAAATTTTCATTAAGTAATCGTCTATTGCTACAGCAAAGTTATAGGTCGGAATACCATCCTTTTTAACCATAACCCAATCGCCAATTCCTTCTGACTCAAAAGAAACATTACCTTTTACAATATCATCAAAGGAATAGACTTGATTAGCTGGTACTTTTAGACGGATACTTGGCAAGCGTCCTTCTGTTTCATGAGCTGTTTGTTGTTCAGCTGTAAGGTGACGGCACTTTCCTGAATACTGTGGATTCTCACCTTTTGCGATTTGTGCTTCACGCTCTGCCTCTAATTCTTCTTCGGTACAGTAGCATTTGTAAGCTTTTCCTTCATTCAAAAGCTGATTATAATACGTTTCATAAATATCATTACGTTCTGATTGACGATATGGTCCATACTCTCCACCAACATCAACACTTTCATCCCAATCCATACCAAGCCATTTTAAATATTTCAGCTGACTTTCTTCGCCACCTTCAATATTACGTTTTTTATCTGTATCTTCTATGCGAATAATAAATTTTCCGCCCTTATTTCGAGCATATAAATAGTTAAAAAGAGCGGTACGTGCATTTCCTATATGTAAATGGCCAGTTGGACTTGGCGCATAACGAACACGAATTTCATTAGACATGGGTATGCCTCCTGTCAAGAATTTATGGCTTGTAGCCAATTTATTTTATCATATAAAAATCTCTATGGAATAGAAATAAAATGAGTTTATGGTTAGACTTTACACCTTTTGCAATAACACAGCAACTTGTGAGGCAATTCCTTCTCCTCGACCTGTAAATCCTAGCTTTTCCGTCGTTGTCGCTTTTACGTTCACTTGGTCTACTGTTGCCTCTAACAATTCAGCAATTCTTTCACGCATTTGTGGTACATATGGAGCCATTTTAGGCTGTTGAGCAATAATGGTACAATCAATATTCCCTAATTTATAACCTTTTTGCTTCACTAAACTCCAAACATGTATGAGTAATTTTGCTGAATCGGCATCTTTAAACTGTGGATCTGTATCAGGAAAATGTCTACCGATATCTCCTTCTCCAATGGCACCGAGGCAAGCATCTGCTACTGTATGTAAAAGAACATCTGCATCAGAATGTCCAAGTAAGCCCTTCTCATAAGGAATCGTAATTCCACCAATAATCAATGGCCTATTTTCCGTCAGTTGATGAACATCAAATCCTTGTCCAATTCGAAACATAATTTAATAACTCCTTTTAAAATAATTAATGACTTTGTTTTTCTAGAATAGCATTGGCAAAAGCCAAATCCTCTGGTGTTGTTAGCTTAATATTATTGTAATCACCTTCAACAATCGCTACTTTTCCACCTATAAATTCAACTAAACTTGCATCATCTGTCCCTAAAAAATCGTTTTCTTCCGCATAAGCATGAGCTTTTAACAACAAGGAAACGCGAAAAGCTTGTGGGGTTTGTATTGCCCACAAGCTAGAACGTTCGACTGTTTCGATAACGATTCCATTTTCGACCTTTTTAATTGTATCCTTTACTGGTACAGCTAAAACAGAAGCACCAAATTGTTCTGCAGACTGAACTAGTTTATCGATAAGAGCTTTTTGTATAAATGGCCTTGCTGCATCATGGACAAGGACAATACTCTCGCCTTCCACCTTTTTCAAAGCATTATATACACTATGCTGTCGCTCTGCACCGCCTAACACAAAAGTAATCTTCTTTTGGATGGCATGTTTTTTAATAAAAGAGCTCATTTCTTCTCGATCATCTGGATGGATGGATAAAAAGATTTCACTGCAATTTTCATCTTGATCAAATACATATAATGTATGAATAAATACGGGAATATCATTTATTTCGATAAATAACTTATTCTTTCCTGCACCCATTCTTTTTCCTTTTCCCGCTGCGGGAAGAATAACTTGATACGCCATAAAATAACCCCTATCTACTATAGACGCAGAAAAATGAAATTTTGAACAAAATTATAAAGCTTTCTCTAACAATTTGGGTTTTGCAAATATCATTCTGCCTGCTGATGTTTGAAGCACGCTTGTGACAAGAACATCAATTCGCTTACCAATAAATTCACGACCATCTTCTACTACAATCATCGTTCCATCGTCTAAATAAGCAACACCTTGATGATGTTCTTTTCCGTCCTTTATAACTTGTACATTCATTTCTTCCCCAGGAAGAACAACAGGTTTCACTGCATTAGCTAAATCATTGATATTTAGTACACCGACATTTTGAAGCTCACATACTTTATTTAAGTTAAAATCATTCGTAACAACCATTCCGTTCGTTACTTTTGCTAATTTAACTAATTTACTATCCACTTCAGATATATCTTCAAAATCGCCCTCATAAATTTCTACTTTAACAGCAAGCTCTTTTTGAATTCTGTTTAAAATATCTAATCCTCGTCTACCACGATTTCTCTTTAATGCGTCCGAAGAATCAGCAATATGTTGAAGTTCCTCTAATACAAATTGCGGAATGACAATCGTACCCTCTAAAAAACCTGTTTGACAAATATCCGCAACACGTCCATCAATTATGACGCTTGTATCCAATATTTTCAAGGAATGTTTGTCCGCTTTTTCTTGTTCATCTTCTCCCGACTTCTTTTTATTCTTGTTTCCAAATAAATGAAGGATTTCATCCCTTTTCTTAATTCCAACCTGGAAACCTAAATATCCAAAAAGAAGGGTCAATAAAATAGGAGCAACGGTATTCACAACAGGGACTTGAACGGCATTAAGAGCAAAGCCTATTAAAAAGGCTACAAATAATCCAAATACGAGCCCTACACTTCCAAAAAGCACATCTGTAATGGGGATTTTCAATAAAGATTCTTCTACCCATTTAACAAATTCAACTACATAATCAATTGCCCAGAAAGTTATTAAATAAAAAATAATTGCACCTAATAAAGCAGAAATATATCCATTATTAATTAGAGGAATGTCTTCTAAACTCATTAAATCTAGTATATAAGGAATCAAAAATATTCCAAGTGTACCTCCAATAATAAGGAAGCAACCT
>DASQIV010000700.1:0-4806 GCA_035631415.1 Pseudoneobacillus sp.
CGGAATAAGGAAACCTCATACTTGGAAGGTAACCTACGATCCTCACCTAAGTTTAAAAACGAAATTTTCGTACTCTTATGATATTCTTCGGTTGTCTGTAGGTATTTTTTGAGGGTCGGTATGAGTCCTAAGTCATCCAAGGCCATTGGTCGTAAGTCATATATAATACGTCGAACCTCATAGAGCGCGGAACGCACCATCTTTTTAAAGCTTTTTATTTCATCCCAAGCCTCTTGGGCTCCACGTTCTCGGTATACTCTTTCAATTAAATCTGACCGCATCATGACATTTGCTAGCATTTGAGCCGGTCCATCATGTATCTCACGTGACAGTCTTTTTCTTTCTTCTTCTTGGGCTTCGATAATTTTCAATCCAAAATCTTGCTTTAATTGAGCATCCTCTAACGCCTGTCCCATTTCTTTTAAATCACTCGTTAAATAGGTCATCACAACGGAAACCTGTGAAATAAGAACATCAGCTCGGTCAATCGTTTCTTGAACACCTATTAGTCTTCGTTCTAAATCATCACGACGATTGCGTAATAGCTTTTCCTGCTGACGGTTCATCGAAAGTTCCATTTGAAGCTGATGTGCTTTTTCATAGGCCTCGCGAACCTCAGCTTCACTAAACTGTTGGAAATTTTGACTGACCTCCGATAATCGCTTACGGGCTAGCCTCACTTGACTATCTAACTTATCCCCGTCCTCGATAACCTTATGCACCAGCATTTTTACTTCTTTTAGTTCTTCAGAAATACTCTCATAATCTTTGCGACACTGCTCGCCGATTTGAAAAATTTCATCCTTACTGTTTCCAACAGTATCAATCATATTAGTTAAGATTGTATCAAGTAGCTTTGAATCGAATTTTTTTTTCGACATATTTTCCCTCTTATGCCCTTTGACTTTACCAATATTTTATCGTGAAATAAAAAGAGTAGCATCATTTACATATAAAATAATTGTCCTTATGATAGAATTTCGGTAGAAAGTAATACTTTCTGTCGGTATCGATAGAACTATATACCTATATTTTTGAATAAATATCCCAAAACCATACTAAATCATTTAAATATCCCCTAAAATTCGGGTGATGAAACCTATTTATCCTCTGGTTTTGTAGGATAAGACTAGTGGTATTATAACACGATAATAATTTCAGAAATATTAAGGGAGCATTACAATTCGATGTTAATTCGCCCTTATTTCAGGAAGGAAGATAGCATGCTGTCTCAATATTATACAGTTAAGGAATTTGGTGAAAATCAAATTGTAATTGAAAGATCTCGATTTATTGCTCATGTTAGTCGTGCCGAAACAGAAGAACAGGCACAAGAATTTATCCAAACAATCAAGAAAAAGCATTGGGACGCGACCCACAACTGTTCTGCCTATTTAATTGGAGAAAACAATCACATCCAAAAGGCAAACGATGATGGTGAACCAAGCGGAACCGCCGGTGTCCCTATTTTAGAAGTACTGAAAAAAAAGGATTTAAAAGACACAGTTGTTGTCATAACCCGCTACTTTGGTGGAATAAAATTAGGTGCAGGAGGACTTATTCGTGCTTATGGAAAAGCCACCTCCGAAGGAATCAAAGCAACGGGTGTTGTCGAGCGCCAATTAATGCGTGTCATGCATACCAAGGTTGATTACACCTGGCTTGGAAAATTGGAAAACGAACTTCGTCATCATTCCTTTTATCGTTTAAAAGAAATTCATTATCTTGAAAATGTAGAGTTTGAAACCTATGTCAAAGAAAGTGAAATTCAGAATTTTTTGGATTGGATGACTGAGTTAACGAATGGTCAAGCTATGATAAATAAAGGCGATTTACTCTATTTAGAAGAAAAAATAGCTATTAATTAATCTAATTCGACACTTTTCTCCAAAAAATTTCATTTTACGAAAGTTGAAAAAAATTGTAAAATGAAGTTTGGCTCATATTTTAAATTAAAATATTTATTTTCATTTGCTATATAAAGGGGAAAAATATATGTCTAATGATAGACGAGCAATAAAAATTCAAAAAAAGAAAAAGAAACGAAAAAAATGGCTACTTTGGATTCTGACTCCACTAATGATTATTGCCTTATCTGGTATTGGCTACGGTGCTTACCTATATACTAAAGCGGAAGCAGTTGTTTCTAAATCATATAAACCTCTCGAACGAACTTCCACTAAACGCACAAAAGAAGTTCACCCTAAGATGGATAATATTACAGTTCTTTTTGCAGGAATTGATGATAGTGAAGCACGTAATTTCAATAACGCTTCAAGAACAGATGCTTTAATGTTAGCTACATTTAACGAAAAGCAGAAATCAGTAAAGTTGCTAAGTATCCCGCGTGACTCTTATGTTTATATTCCAAGTAAAGGGTATGAAGATAAGATTAACCATGCATATGGTAAGGGCGGCATTACTTCAACCATTGAAACGGTTGAAGAGTTACTTGATATTCCAGTCGATTACTATGTTAAAATGAACTTTGAAGCCTTTATTGATGTTGTTGATGCTCTTGGCGGAATTAACGCAGAAGTCCCTTATGAGCTTTTCGAAAAAGACTCTAGAGACAGACATAACGCTATTCACCTTCAAGAAGGATATCAAAAGCTTAATGGTGAAGAAGCTCTTGCATTAGCGAGAACTCGCCACTATGATAGCGATATCGAACGCGGAAAACGTCAACAACAAATTATCAAATCGATTATGAGCAAAGCCTCTTCCGCTAAATCCGTAACGAAATATGCTGACGTCATCGAAGCGGTTGGTGAAAACATGGAAACAGACCTTTCCTTCGATGAAATGAAATCGTTTGTGGACTACGCAGCAGCAGGGACCAACTTAAATGTTGAAACGCTTAGCCTAAAAGGATCTGACTCTAAAATCAACGGTATCTACTACTACCAACTAGATGAACCAAACCTAGAAGTCGTAAAATCAGCACTAAAATCACAACTCGAAATCGGAACAACCGAAGACAGCAGCAACGCAAATTCACTTGACACCGAAGGCAACACCCCAAGCTAATCCTAAATACCACAATAAAGCTGGCCATCCACGGTCAGCTTTTTTATATTTTTTATTGGTGACATTTTTTTATTGGTGACAGGCACCACCCGAAATTTGTCGAATTCGTAAAGAATATTCGACAGGTGCCTGTCACCTATATAATTTTTTCTTCCACTTTTCCGTTGCTGGTAAAGCTGAATCGTTGGATGCCGATTACTTTTAGGAAGTCCATTAGTTTTTTGAGTGAGATGTTACGGTATTCTTCGACAATGGAAAATTGCTCACAGTATGCGACGGTATGAAGAGTGTTGGATTTTTTAAATAGGTCGCCCATTGCGGTATGAATGATGGCTTCCCCAATATTTGTTTTCTCCTTGCTGAAACGAAAAGAAAAGGTTATTTGGCATTCTTCCTCTTTAAAGGATGGTAAGACCTTCATATCAATATCCCTAATCATATAACTCCACCTCTTTATTCCAATTTTATATTGTAACTATAACAAATAAAAAAAATCGGTGTTTTGCTCGTTTTTAGCCATTTTTCCCGAATATTAGTCCTAATACACTTCCTTTTACCTACTTTATCTATTAAAATATAATTATAGGAATATTTTTAGTTTTTAATAAAAAAATCACTCCTTGGATTGGAGTGATTTATGAGTTGGGTTTAACAAAGACTATGGATTAAAGCTTTAATGTATTATTTGTTTTGTAAACAGATGGCAATTCAGCAAGAAGAACTGATTGTTTTGTTGAATAAACTGATGGTAGTTCAGCAAATAAAGCTGAAGACGAATTCATTTTATAAACAGACGGTAGTTCAGCAGTATAAACAGAAGGCAATTCTGTTGAATAAACGGACGGTAGCTCTGCAACATTTTGTACATTTTTATCAATATTTGATGTCACAGTAAAACCAGAAGTAGCTATTAGAGCTGTGAATGCAAGAACATAAAATAATTTTTTCATTTTTATTACCTCCAGTTATTTTTTATTAATACAAAATACTTAATTTTATTAAAACACAAATGTCATTTGAATTATTTTGGCGAAATAGGCGGTTTTCAGCTTATTTTCATAACATTTCTCTCCTTTACTAACTCTTTTATAAAAAAATATAATTATAGGAATATTAATAGGATGTGACATAGGATGGATTTTTTAGCAATCGGTGAGAAGATTAGAGAGCTTCGTAAATTGCTTGGTTTAACTCAAAAGGATGTAGCAAATGGGATATGTACACAAGCTCAGATTAGTAAAATCGAGAATGGAGATGTGGATCCTTATGGCTCTACTCTCTACCAAATTTCACAACGCCTAGGGGTTGATGTCAATTACTTTTTTGATATTGGCTCTACACCTAGACTTGATTATGTAAAAGAAGTAAGTCGGCAATTAATGATAGCTAGAAGAAATGTCAACTATGAAGAAATGAAACAACTTGTGGAAAATGAAGAAGATAATCCATTATTTACGCAAAACCGTAAAAATCTTCAATTACTTTTATGGCATAAGGGTATTTACGAATATGAATTAAGCCGTAATAGTAGCAACGCTTTTCACTATTTAGATGATGCCATTGCCCTCACTCATTCCAAACATTGGACGGAGCGCGAAATTGAAATATTAATCAGTAAAGGTGTCATCCTTTTTGAAGAAGGAAAATTAGAAGAAGCACTGGCTATCTATAGCCCTGCAAAAGAGCACTTAGGGATTCTCCCCTATCTACAGGATGAAACGATCATTAGTAGATTATATTATAATACAGCACGAACTCTAACTCGCCTAAAACAAT
>DASQIV010000701.1:0-2159 GCA_035631415.1 Pseudoneobacillus sp.
CGACCAAATCGGTCTCCTATAACATCTTCAAGAGGGAGATCCCGAAATTTTTCCCCTAAACTCATTCTTCAGAATCCTCCTCTAATGCAGTAATATTTTCATTTTCTAGGATATTACCATCCTCTTCTAACCCAAAAGCGACATTAGATTCAATCCATTTACGACGTGGTTCTACTTTATCGCCCATCAGTGTTGTTACACGACGTTCGGCTCGTGCAGCATCATCAATTCTTACGCGAATTAGAGTACGCGTCTCTGGATCCATTGTTGTATCCCAAAGCTGGTCGGCATTCATTTCTCCAAGTCCCTTGTAACGTTGTAATATATATCCTCGGCCGACCTTTTTAATAGCATCCTGTAAATCATCGTCAGTCCAAGCATATTCGATTACTTCTTTTTTTCCAGTTCCTCTACTTACTTTATAAAGAGGAGGAAGAGCAATATATACTTTACCTGCTTCAATCAGTGGTTTCATATAACGGTAGAAAAAAGTTAGCAGAAGCACTTGGATGTGAGCACCATCAGTATCAGCATCCGTCATAATAATGATTTTGTCATAATTAATATCATCTATACTAAAATCCGATCCAACACCTGCTCCAATAGCGTGAATAATCGTGTTGATTTCTTCATTTTTAAAGATATCAGAAAGCTTGGCCTTCTCCGTATTTATTACTTTACCGCGTAATGGTAGAATCGCTTGGAATCTGCGATCACGACCTTGTTTGGCTGATCCACCAGCGGAATCACCCTCAACGAGATATAATTCGTTTTTTTGAGGGTTTCTGGACTGTGCAGGCGTTAATTTGCCGGAAAGTACAGCATCAGAACGTTTTCGCTTTTTACCGCTTCTAGCTTCCTCACGAGCTTTACGGGCAGCTTCACGGGCTTGATAAGCCTTAATCGCCTTTTTAATTAAAAGCGATCCGATATCCGGATTTTCTTCCAGGAAATAAGATAAATGCTCGGATACTACTGCATCAACAGAAGATCTTGCTTCACTTGTCCCCAATTTCCCTTTTGTTTGCCCTTCGAATTGAAGTAGCTCTTCAGGAATTCTGACAGAAATAATCGCAGATAGGCCTTCGCGTATATCGGAACCATCAAGGTTTTTATCTTTTTCTTTCAGTAAACCTACTTTACGAGAGTATTCGTTAATGATTCTCGTTAAAGCTGTTTTGGCCCCTGCCTCATGTGTACCACCGTCTTTGGTGCGAACATTGTTTACGAATGAAAGGACATTTTCAGAATACCCATCGTTAAATTGGAAAGCAAATTCCACTTCAATTCCATTTTGTTCACCTTCAAAGCTAACAACTGGATGAAGCACATCTTTTTCCTCATTTAAATACTCGACAAATGCTTCTACCCCATTTTCATAATGGTAGACATCTTGTACATCATGTCTTTCATCAATGATTTCAATTTTTAATCCCTTTAAAAGAAATGCTGATTCTCTTAAGCGTTCACAAAGGGTTTCATAATTATATGTGGTGGTTGAGAAGATGAGAGGATCAGGTTTAAAATGAATGGTTGTACCAGTTTGATTCGTTTTCCCCACTTTTTCAAGAGTCGTAACAGGTTTACCACCGTTTTCAAAGCGTTGCTCATATACAAAACCATCGCGCTTTATTTTAACTGTTAACGATTCGGACAAGGCATTAACAACAGAGGCTCCCACCCCATGTAATCCCCCACTCGTTTTATAGCCCCCTTGACCAAATTTTCCACCTGCGTGTAATACGGTCAGTATGACTTCTGTTGTGGGTTTTCCGAGTTTGTGCATACCTGTAGGCATACCACGGCCTCTATCGATAACACTGATCGAATTGTCTTTATGTATCTTAACAGTGATATGATTTCCATATCCACCTAACGCTTCGTCAACAGAGTTGTCAACTATTTCATAAACTAGATGATGAAGTCCACGGCTATCTGTACTACCAATATACATACCGGGTCGTTTTCTAACGGCTTCTAGGCCTTCGAGCACTTGTATGGCATCATCATTGTATTCAAAGGCTTGCTGATTTTTTGCCACTAATATACCCCTTTCAATTTTAAAGCTTCTCTCTATTTAGGGAGGAATCGTACTTTTTTCCTCTAAGGAAGAAATGTACTAAAAGTATTAAGTTATACTTCGCTTATGTATTCGCGAA
>DASQIV010000702.1:0-5273 GCA_035631415.1 Pseudoneobacillus sp.
CCCACGCATGTTTCCCACGAGTTTCATCAAATTTTACTTGTGCAAAGATGTATCCAACAAGCTCATCGTTATCAAAAGCGCCTGTTCCTACTATTTTTTGATCTTTAAATATTTTTTCTAGAGAGGACTGGATAAAAGGAATATGAAGTTTATCGTTTTGAAGAAACGAAAACGATTCACACTCTTTCAATTGTCGATTAAATAATAACGGAGTGATGGCTGGAATGTTGGATGGATCTAGTGGATGATATGTATATTTTTTCAAATTATTTCCTCCATTTTTAATTCAAGGGTGTATGATTTCACTTTATTACAAAATATTTAAAATAATAAAACAATATAGTGTAATTAAATCAAATCATCTTTTAAAATAGAAGTATTAGTTTTTTAAGGCTCTTTTCGAGGAAGAAAGCAGTTCTTTTCTTCCATGTAAACTTTGTTGCTATTGAGACATCATTCATTTAATTCATTGTTTTAACGTTACCTTCTTGGTTCATAGAATTTACGAAAAGATGCCCCGAAGCAGGATTACGAACGTGTTTAACATTATTTCGAAAAGCAACAATATATGCGAAAACAGCATTTTAAAAATGGGGGGACAAGTAAGATGAGCAAAAAGCTGACTGAAAGCATTTCCACTGAAATCGAAACAGTATACAACATTCTATTGGACCAGCAAGACGTAAAGGTAGGCTTAGAATTTTTAGAATCGGACAATGAAAATACAGTTAAGGAACAAATCTATTTAACTGAAATAGCAGCTCCGACCTTTCAAGAAGAAGTTAGAGGAGAATTTTTTCAAAAAAGATTTAAAGAACTAGGACTAGAGAATGTTAGAGTGGATGAGCATGGGAATGTCTTTGGCTATCGTCCAGGAATTGGCAATGGACCAAAGCTTGTCGTATCTGCTCATCTTGATACCGTTTTTCCTGAGGGAACTGACGTAAAAGCAAAGGAAAGAGACGGTAAAATCTATGCACCGGGGATTGCGGATGATGGTAGGGGATTAGCTGTCTTATTAACATTGGTTCGAGCATTAAATGAGTCTAACGTTCAAACGGTAGGAGATATACTATTTGTTGCTACCGTTGGAGAAGAAGGGTTAGGAGATTTACGAGGAGTGAAGGGGTTATTTGCAGACAATAAGGATATCGATGGCTTTATTTCTATCGAACCTGGAACTCCTAATGAAATCACCTACCTTGCCACTGGTAGCAGACGTTACCGTGTGACCTATAAGGGGCCGGGTGGCCATAGCTTTGGAGATTTCGGAATTCCAAGTGCGATCCATGCACTAGGAAGAGCGGTTGCGAAGATTTCTGATGTACAAGTCTCCACAAATCCAAAAACAACCTTTAATGTGGGTACGATAAATGGCGGAACTTCGGTAAATACGATTGCCCAAAGTGCTAGTATGGTCATCGATATGCGCTCTACGTCTCAAGATGAACTATCTGTATTAGAAAAAGAAATCCTAGAGATCCTTGAGCAATCTGCGAAGGATGAAAATGATCGCTGGGGAAAAGAGGTAATAAAGGTAGAGGTAGAACTAGTAGGTGATCGTCCAGCTGGTAGTCAGCCTGCAGACGCAATCATTGTTCAATCAGCGCAGGCAGCTGCAAGTGTACTAGGTTTTGAACCGAAGTTAAACCAACCTAGTAGCACGGATTCAAACGTTCCAATTAGCTTAGGGATTCCAGCCATTACCTTAGGGGGTGGTGGAGATTATGGAGGTTGCCATACCCTTGAAGAATATTTTGATCCAAAAGATGCTTTTTATGGTACGCAAAAGATTTTCGTCACCATGCTTGGACTTCTAGGTGTAAAAGATGTAATTCAACCATTGTTAAAAAAATAACTTGGGAGAACTGCTGAATTTCAGCAGTTTTTTTTTTACAGTTTTTTGAAATAAAGTGACAAAGATAGTAATATCTCATTTTTGCTCTGATAAATTGAAAAAAGAGTCAGATATATCATGAAAAAGGTATGATAAAACTTAAAAACAGTCAGATAAATTTCTTTTCTGAAAGAAAATATGTTGACTGGATGTCAACAGACCAGTTTATCAGAGACATTTAAAGAAAAATTTACTGATTATTAAGAAAAATAAAGGAATTTTTCTTCGTATAACGAAATATTTATATATGAGTATAGAAAGGGGACTTCCTAATGACAAATCAAAATCTAGTTAATCTTAAAAATGAGACAAAAGAGACTGTCGAAAGTGCTATTGAGTTATTAAAGCAATATCTATCATTCCCTACCATTTCAGCACAAAATACGGCTATTCCAGAAACGGTCCAATTTGTTGTGAGGATGATTGAAGAAGCGGGTGGTGAAACTCAAACACTAGATGATTTAGGTGGAAATCCTGTCGTTTATGGGTATTTTCCTGCCGGAAGCCAAGGTGATTCCTCAAAAACCTTACTTTTTTATAACCATTATGATGTACAACCTCCTGAACCGCTTGATGAATGGAACTCAGAGCCCTTTGAAGCTACCATTCAAGATGGGAAACTTTTTGCTAGAGGAGTAGCTGATAATAAAGGTGATTTAGTTGCTAGATTAACAGCTATTAAGGTACTGCAAAAAACGCAAGGTGGTTTACCTTGTAACATTAAATTTTTAATTGAAGGGGAAGAAGAGATCGGAAGCCCGAATCTTGAACCATATCTTCAAAAGTATCGTGATCTTTTTAAGGCAGATGCTTGCATTTGGGAATTTGGCGGAAAAGACGAACAAGACAGAATCAGCATGGTTGCTGGTATAAAAGGCATGGCTTACCTAGAACTGACATGTGTTGGTGCAGAAATTGATATGCATTCATCCGTTGGTGCTTATGTGGATAATGCCGCTTGGAGATTAGTCCAGGCACTTGCCACGATGAAAAATCAACAAAATGAGATTTTAGTAGAAGGCTTTTATGATGGAATTGAGGAACCTTCTGAAGCAGTAATGCAAGCTGTTCATGCATTGCCATTTAACGAGGAGGCTGTAACAAACCTATATGGTTTACGAAGACCTCTTATTACAAAGGCAAAAGGTCAGGACCCGAGAGAAGCAATGGTTTTACAACCAACGATGACCATTTGTGGTTTAGTAAGCGGTTATACGGGTGAAGGGTCCAAAACAGTTCTTCCTAAAAATGCAAAAGCGAAAATCGATTGCCGTTTAGTACCAGGACAGGATCCTGACCATATCCTTGAATGCGTTCAAAAACATTTAGAAAAGCATGGATTCCATGATGTAAAAGTAACTTCTGTAAATGGACAAAAGGCTTATCGCTCTGATTTTAGTCATCCATTTATTTCACATGTAATGGAATCTGCCCAGGAAGTGTACGGAAAAGAAGGTATCTTAGCACCAAACTCAGCGGGTACTGGACCAATGTATATTTTTGGTGAACAGCTTCAACTCCCAATTGTGAGTACTGGTGTAGGTTGGGTTGGCTCAAAGGCACATGCACCAAATGAATCAATAAGACTACAAGATTTTGAGAATGGAATTGTCCATATGGCTTATATGCTACTTGGCTTTCCAGCAGCATTGGAGTCTTCCAAAGTTAATGTAGAGGCTTCTAAGTAAATTTTTTGAGAGGTAGTGAACATATGGAAGCAGTAGCGATTGCACCGTATTTACATGTTCGTTCAGCAAAAAATCCCATTTATGATCCTACTGGTCATAAGTTGAGCTTTATCACCGATTATACGGGTCTCCCACAGGTGTGGGAGCTTAGTAGTCAACAAAAATGGCCTGCTCAAGCATCCTTTACCGAAGAGAGAATCATGTTTATCTCTTACATAACAGGGACATCCAAACGAATTATTGGGATGGATGAAGGAGTAAATGAAAAGCAGCAGTTATTTTTATTAAAAGATAATGGTGACTTAAAGCCATTAACCCATTCGCCTGACCATATCCATCATTATGGAGGAAGCTCTCCTGATGGCAAGTGGATTGCTTGGTCAAGTAATCGCCGACATCAAACATTCTTTGATATCTATGTTCAAAATCTAGAAACCTTGGAAATACGCCAAGTATATACAGAGGATGCTACCCATCATCCAATAAAATGGTCACCAGAGGGAGATTTACTCATCCAAAAAGTAAATACCAATTTGGATAATGATTTTGGATTACTACAGGTAGAAACGGGAGAAATAACCTGGCTAACCCTACATGAAGGTGAAGCGATATTTGAATCACCACATTTTAGTGGAAATGGAGATTACCTCTATTGCTTATCTAATGTTGATCGGGAATATATAGGGCTAGTGGCTATAGAACTTTCAACGAAAAAACTAGTTTGGTTGGATCAGCGTGAATGGGATCTTGAAGGACTGACGATGAGTGCTGATAAAAGTCTTTTAGCTTATAGCGTAAATGAGGGAGGAATTTCAAGAGGAGTGGTTTTACAGGTAAAAGAAAAGAACCTTCAAACTTGGGATACACCTATCGGGGTTATAAGTGACCTCACCTTTTCACCTGATCAAACAAAATTGGCTTATGTATTTAATGGACCAAAGCACCCATCGGATATTTGGGAGCTTGACCTTCAATCAAAAGAAACGAAAAGAGTAACATTTGTTTCCCAGTTACCGATGGTGGAAGAAAGATTAATCGAACCGGAACTTATTCAGTTTACGTCTTTTGATGGGTTACAGGTACCTGCCTTTATGTATACGCCTAAAAATGTGGAAGGTAAACTTCCAGTCGTTGTTTTTGTCCACGGAGGTCCAGAAAGTCAAATCCGTGCTGTGTACAATCCATTTCTACAGTACTTCTTAAACCATGGCTATGCGGTATGTACACCGAATGTACGTGGTAGCACAGGGTATGGAAAAACGTATTCTCATTTAGATGATGTGAGAAAACGGATGGATTCAGTTAAGGACTTAACGTCTTTAGTAGAATGGTTAAAAACAGAAGGAAATGCTGATCCAGATAAAATTGCGATTATGGGACGCAGCTATGGCGGGTTCATGGTGTTAGCGGCCATCACACACTATCCAGATATTTGGTCAGCGGCAATCGATATTGTCGGAATTTCGAGCTTCCGTACCTTCTTAGAAAAAACGAGCCCATGGCGTCGTAAGGTTAGAGAAGCGGAATATGGAAGTATTGAGAACGACGGAGACTTCTTTGATCAAATTGATCCGATGCACCATGTTGATAAGATAAAATGTCCTCTTATGGTTCTCCATGGAGCGAATGATCCTCGTGTTCCAATTGAAGAAACAGAGCAAATAGTGGACGAATTACGAGAGCGAAAC
>DASQIV010000703.1:0-5245 GCA_035631415.1 Pseudoneobacillus sp.
GGTCTCACCTGTCCCGCTGCTCCCGCAGGTAGGAAAAATGATTTGTATTTTTCCATGTCTCGCACCTTCCGCTCCAGTCAACGACTGTTTAAAAAATCTATTTCAAAAACAACAATCTTTTAGAAAAGAGCCGTAAAGGAAAGAGGTTGATTCAAATGAATCAACCTCTTTTTCATTATTTATTACTTTTTCATTAGTGTGTCAGAAGCAAAAACGTCCTCTAAAATGGCTAACTTCTTATTCGTGTATTCCTCAAAGCTTTCATTGTAGGTTTTCGGATCTTTCGGATTAGAGAACTGAATGATTTTTCCTGTCTGAGGATGGATAAATTTACTTGCTGCTCCGCAACCGAGTCCAATAATCGTCTGTACTTCTTCCATAATGATAATATTATATAAACTTTCTTGTTTTGGAAGTGCATACCCTACATTTTCAAGATTACCAAGGATATTTTTTTGTCGGTATAAATAGTATGGATTGTAACCATGTACTTCGGTCCAATTTTCAGCTAAATTCATCATCTTTTCTACTTCTTCACGGTCAGCGACTTGATATTTTTGTTTATTTTGTGTCATTTCTGAAGCACGTTTAAATGACAAAGTATGAACAGTTAATGATTCAGGCATTAATTTTTCAGTTTCGTTTAAGGTGTGCTGGAATTCTGGTACCCCTTCACCTGGAAGACCGATAATCAAATCCATATTGATATTATTCATATCCATTTTTCTTGAAAGATGAAATTTTTCTACTGTTTCTTCAACAGTATGATGGCGTCCAATCGCTTTTAATGTTTCCTGGATATAGGACTGTGGGTTCACACTTATACGGTCAATATTCCACTTTTTTAATACGGTTAACTTTTCAGGAGTAATCGTATCCGGTCTTCCTGCTTCAACCGTTATTTCTCGAATGTTTTCAACATCTGGGAATGATTGATACATTTCCTCATAAAGCATATCCATTTCTTCAGCAGTAATGCTTGTAGGTGTACCACCACCATAATACACCGTTGTAATCTTCATTCCTTTTTTCTTTAACCATTGGCCTGTCTTTCTTATTTCGTAGTGAAGGCCACCTAAAAAGGAATCAACAGATCCTTGTCGTCCATTAATGGCATACGCCGGGAATGTACAATAAGCACATTTAGTAGGACAAAACGGAATACCAATATAGATACTGACCTCATTTTGTAACTGATAAAGATCTGGTATTACAGCTAATTGTCTATCTACAATGTGTTGCATTAACTGTATTTTTTCATCCGAAATTAAGTATTGCTCTCTTAATTCTTGATGTGCTATTTCCGGAGAAATTCCTTCTTGAACCTTTTTATGGAGTAATTTGGTTGGACGGATACCAGTTAAAAATCCCCACTTTTGAACAATACCCGTATAATCTTGAAGAACAAGTAAGTAGACTGAAAGCACTGTGTTTTTGACTTGCTTCCAGCGTTCCTTTTCTTCCGTTTCCGACAGTTCCTTTTGAAGATTTTCAGCGTAGGCTTGACCAAGGGAATCCCAGAGAGTGGCTTTTGCCAAAACCGTGTTTTTTATTTGAATATCTATATCAATCTTTATATCTGATTCTACTTGTGTATCATAAACAAGATTTGACTCTTCGAAAAACAAGTTTGCAATTAATTGCAACGGGCGATGAAAACGTTCATCCTCTATTCCAGTTATCAGTATTCGCAATACAATCACCTTTCAAAATTAAGCTTTCTATAGTGTATCTAATCGCCTATTGGAGGTCAACAAGAAGAATTAGGATGAGGCTTGTTAACGACGTCCCATTTTAGTTTAATCAAAAAAAGCTAAATTTGGATAAACCATCCGAAATTTAGCCTTTTCACTATGATTATTTCTTAATAATATTCATTTTTCGTAAAAACTCTATTGGTTGCTGTTTTCTAAAATGTTCTTTTACCATATAAGCGACGCCTTGTTCATTGTTAGAACGAGTTATCCAATCCGCAGCTTTTTTTACTTCAAATGATGAGTTCCCCATTGCAACTCCAAGACCAACAGCATCAATGACAGGAATATCATCTTGGTCATCTCCAATATAGACCATTTCCCGACTGGAAATTCCTAGACGCTCTCCAATATATAATAAGCCGTTTAATTTAGAAACACCGGTTGGAACGATATCTAACCTAAGTTTATTTAGTTTAACAGATTGAATTTCAATAAACATTCCCTTCAGCGCTTGCATGACATCATCCAAATCTTCTTCATCTTCAAAAAATACTTCAATTTTAGATGGGGTCATCGGATTTTGAGTCAATGCTTCACTAACAGAATCAACAAATTGATGCGAATAAAAAGCAGGTTCTGCTGCTGTGAAAATGGTTTTAGCCATTAAATTATTGGATAACTTGGAACGATTACTCAAAGAATATTGTTCATTTACTAATCGGAATTGACACTCAAACCCTTCTAGTAACCGGGATATTTCAAATGCTACATCCTCTTCTAATCTTTTTACAAAAATAGGCTTTTCATCCGTACTTGAAATGTAAGCTCCTCTACTAGTTACGATTGGAGTATTTATTTTTAATGTATTAGCAAGCTTTTTAGCAGAAGGGAAGCTTCTTGATGTAACAAGTGTGACCTCCACACCTTTTTGCTGTACATATTGAATTGCGTCTTTAGCAGAACGATGCAATCGACTATTGGATTGTAAAAGAGTTCCATCAATATTTAAAGCTAATAAGCGGAATATCATATTTATTGACCCCCTGTCTTGTTGTTAAAGT
This sequence comes from Pseudoneobacillus sp., assembly GCA_035631415.1. GTDB lineage: Bacteria > Bacillota > Bacilli > Bacillales > Cytobacillaceae > Pseudoneobacillus. The sequence continues at coordinate 2,759 of DASQIV010000703.1, forward strand.
CTTTCTCAAAAAGTGACTCTCCTAATATCACATTTATGAAAAAACAAGGGAAATTAGAACAAAGGTAAATGGAGGGAACAAAAAAAGCTGGCAATGCCAGCCTTTTCTACTTTTATTTATTGCATTGGTCCATAAAGATCTTCTAAAGGCTTCATGATAATGCGATTTAGTTCTGCGATGATCATACTCATTCTTTGCTCTGCTTCCATAAGCTTTGCAATTTTTGCATTTTGTTGAACAAGTGCAACTGTTTTTTGCGCTTGCTCTACTTCTGCTTGTGAAATATCCTGCCCCATCATTTGCTTCTGTTGTAAATTCATTTGTATTTTACGAAAGTTTTCAAACATACTTTTAGCAGATGGATCACTGTTAACTTCATTATAACTCTGAATTAATTGTGCGTATTCTGCACTGCCTCTGATTGCTTTTTCCATTTCGTAGGCTGTATCATATAAATTTGCCATTGTAACACTCCTTTACCTATAGGCACTATTAAACCACTATATCAAACTATGCATTAAAAAGCCAAAAGTTACCTATTCTTTAGATAATAATAGCAATTAAGCCTTGAAAAAAGCCGATAATTCCCCCGAGAAGTGCACCTAAATAGGTAATCATTTTCAATTCACTACTTGTGATAGAAAGTACCATTTCTTCTAATCTTTCTACCGGAAATGTTTCGACCTGATCGCTAACAATTTGGGCAAGATGCAGTTTTTCTAATACCCTACCCATTCGTCCTATAAGCCATCCCGTTAAAAGTCCTATCATGTTCGGTACAAACTTATCTATAATTGTTTCCTTATAATTAGCTACAAGTGAACCAAATGGTTGATCCATTAATTTATCCACCTGAATGACCTGATGTGAATATTGCTTAATTGCATCAAGTAGTTTATCTTTTTCGAGCCAATCTTCAATCCTTCCAAAGTTCCACTCAGAAAACTTGTCCCACTCCTTATGTAAAAGTGTTTCAAGTAGGTCGCTTGTACCCTCATTACTTAAAAACTTAATGAGCTCAGGCTGTATTTTATCAGCCAAGCTAACATTTCCTAGAAACATTTGAAGCATATTACCGAGCATTCCACGTTCTTTTAAAAAGTCATCAAACATCCGTTGAATACGTGCCTTCCCTTCAATGCTTGAAAAGTATTCAATTCCCTTATCAAGGATGTACTGTGATACAACTGGTATCTTTGTGGTGATTTTTTCTTGAACCTCTTGAGGAATCACACTTTTAATCGGTTGATCACGATATTTTCCCGAGAGACGTTCATACGTCCTTTCTATAAAGATATCGATTTGTCTTTTTAATTTAACTGTTCCATCTTTAAACTGTAGATTCTCCATTACTTCTTCTACTGTTTTTTCTGTTTCCAATAGTTTCGAAATCTCATTTTGTGCAAGCACGGTTACATCCGATTGAAAATCTGATTGACTTAATTTGCGTTGAATCCCCTCAGGAGTCAATAAATGTCCGACAACCATATTCCCCATTTGTTTCGCTAACTCATCCCTTCTTTTCGGAATAAGTCCTGGAGTAAAAGGTACACGCCACTTCCCAATATAAACAGCACGATATGGTCTAAAAAGCATTTTAATAGCTAGATGATTTGTAAAGCCACCAATAACTGCTCCGATAATCACCATGACAAGAATTGTAATAAATAATTCCAATTAACATCTACCTTCCTAAAAAAAATCACCAATCTAGGCTATTGTACATACGATACTATATCCATTTAAGCCCAATTATTATTATAAATCTACATTTCATGTCGAGCAAATGAGGATTGGTATTTGTGAATTCTTTCATCCCTATTAGGGTTGTTCCATTATTAACGATAAACGATTCAAATGATCATTTCCTATATGTTTCAAAACCACTTCTTTTAAAATGGAAACTGCAATTAAATAGTACCATAACCATTTGTGTGGGCAAACATCACATGTCATTAGAGGTTCGTGAATACGAAAGTAATGATCCTCTCATATTGCTTTCCAACCGTTTCTTTGAAGAAAGTTATTTACCTATTCAATCATACACTTTTTATAGTTATTTTATTTATACTACCCAAACTCTTCACTTAGCTCCATTAATTGGTTTATTAACAGAAGTAAATGAGGATGATCTTGAAAATCCAAATTTTCGATCTATTCATTCATTTAGTGAAGAATTAGAGCATGTAACCAATCATCTTGGTGGATTCTTCTATGTATTCTCCATTCAAAGCATGACGGAAGAATATATTACTGGCTTTTATAACCAAAATGGAAAGTGGTGTAAAGCCCGTCTTCCGATACCAGATGTTATTTATAATCGAATCCATTCACGGAAGCTTGAATCTAGTACACTCTTTCACCAGTTCCGAAAACAAATTCAACTATCTCATATTCGGATGTTTAATGATCGCTTTTTATCAAAGTGGGAGGTATATGATGTTTTATTGACAGAAGAACATTTGCGAACCTATATTCCTTCCACAA
>DASQIV010000704.1:0-2118 GCA_035631415.1 Pseudoneobacillus sp.
TTACCATCTCCAACACTCTAACTGCTATCGTAAGTAATTGAAATCATGTATGGAAAGTTATGGTACATTTCCAACTACTTTAGGTAATAAGGAGAAAAAATATGATAAATGACATCGAATTTCATTTTATATCAAAGTTGAACTCAGATGAGGTAGATCGAAAAATTTTGCAAGAATTGAATCCAAAGGGGGGTCGTATCAAGGAGCAACAAAAGATAAATAGGTTAAACTTTCTCATCAAGAAAAGGATTTTTCGCTTCTAAACTATGTCAATTACACAACAAAAGAATTTTTAGGAAAACTCTTACTTTAATAAACTATTCTGCTCTTTTTATTATCACCACGACATGGGAATTTGCATTTCAGCTATCTATAATAAAGAAAACAGAGTAAAGGTGATTGAAAATGAAAGTGCAGCTACAAGGATTTAGTTATTTGATTTTAGCATCATTAGGATTTGGTTCGATGGGAACCATTGCCATCTTTGCTTATAACCAAGGGATCGATACCAATACATTACTATTCTTTCGTTTTAGTCTTGCCGCCATCACTTTATGGTTGATCATTGCTTTGGGAAAAGTTCCATTTAGAGTGAACAGGAAGGAGTTAGTGAACCTTCTATTATTAGGTGTTATCGGATACACGAGTATGTCCACCTTATTATTCAAGTCGTTTCAAACGATATCACCTGCTATGGCAACCTTGGTGTTTTATACTTATCCATTAATGGTTGTGTTCTTTTCTTTTTTATTAGGGTTAGAAAAAGTATCAAAAGGGAAAATTTATTCGTTATTGGCGGCTGGAGTTGGCTTGATTTTGGTATTACAAGCAAATAGTGAAATCAAATGGTCAGGCATTATTTATTCCATAATTGCAGCTATCATTTATGCAGCTTTTATCTTAATTAGTAGGGAGCGATTGGGTGGAAACTCTCTTGTCAATTCTGCTTATATAAGCTTATTTACGTCTATTACACTTTTTCTAATCGGGTTTTGGTATCATCCTATCGGTATTCTCTTCAACATTACTGCTTGGGAGACGATGATTTTATTGGCTGTAGTTTCAACTATCATACCTTTTCTGTTTTTCTTTGAAGGCCTTAAAAAGCTTGATGCTTCCAAGACAGCTATTATTAGTATAGTTGAACCAGTTTTCGCTGTATTCCTGTCACATGTCTTCTTTGGAGAACAGTTGACGATTCTTCAATGGGTAGGTTTGTCATGCGTTATATTGACTTCCATCACTGTAAGCATTGATGTCAATCAGTTCATACCAAAAAAGAAGCTAGGGATTATTTTAAAAGAATAATAAATAGATATGGAGTGGATTTATGATGTTACAACTTATAAGACATGCAACGATTAAATGTAAAATGAATAATCAGATATTTCTTGTCGACCCGATGTTAAGCCCAAAAGGGGAGATGGCACCAGTTGGTAATGCAGCAAATGAGTATCGAAACCCTCTTGTGAATTTACCTTTTCCAGCTGAGAATGTCCTTGAAGATGTGGATGCCATTTTACTAACTCATTCTCATCGTGACCATTTTGATGAAAAAGCGGTCGAGATGATTCCAAAAGACATCACTATATTTTGCCAAACGGAGGATAGCGATAAGCTAATTTCGTTCGCTTTTTCAAACGTTATAAGTATAGGTGATCATGGTAAATGGCAAGGAATACAGATTGTCCGAACAGGTGGCCAACACGGAACTGGTGATTTAGGTAAACAAATGGGGCCAGTTTCAGGATTTATTTTAAAAGCAGAAAACGAACCTACTATCTATATCGCAGGAGATACGATTTGGTGTATGGAGATGGAAGAGGCCATTGCTGAACATACACCAGATATCATTCTCGTAAATGGGGGAGAAGCTCAATTCTTAACAGGGGACCCGATTACGATGGGCCCTAGAGATATGAGTCAGGTTAGTGAGAGAGGACCTTTTGCGACTATTCTTGTTACTCATATGGAAGCATGGAATCATTGCTTATTATCCCGCCAAGAGTTACAGCAATATATTCTTCAAAACAAGTTATCGAATGTAAAGGTTCTAGAAGATGGAGAGATATTTAAATATTAAATGAAATAAGATAAGAGTTTGGGCTCTTATCTTAT
>DASQIV010000705.1:0-16249 GCA_035631415.1 Pseudoneobacillus sp.
ATGTATTTATTATGGAGATGAAATTGGCATGAACGGTGAGCAAGACCCTGGTTGCAGAAAGTGTATGGAATGGGATACGACCAAACAAAATCGCGATTTATTTAACCATGTTCAAAAGCTAATAAAATTACGTAAAGAAAATCCACTTCTTGCGAATGAAGGAGAACTTACATTTATTCCTTCGGATTTTCATGACAAATGCATTGCCTATACTAAGTCTAATGGTGAAAATACCTTTATTGTAGTTGTCAATTCAACTGATCAAGTTACGGATTATATTTTACCATTTAACTTAAAAGGCAAAAAAATCCGTAATGTTTGGACTAACGAGGAATTTGCAGCTGAAGCTAATGACCTCACAGTCACACTAAATGGATTTGGTTTTACAATCCTTGAAATTTAAACAAATAACTTTCTTGATTACCAATAATTAAAAATCGAAAGCTGAGCATTACGCCCAGCTTTCGATTTTTTTTAATCCACTACTTGAATTTGATAATCCTTAAACCAAATATGAATTTGCGCTAAATGAGCAAGTAATTGTGGACCTGACATCAATTGTCCAAACCATGGTTCTTTATAGGAATTCCCTCTAGTTTCCACTAAGCGATTTAATTCCTCTTTGTTCAAAAATTCATAAAGGACTGTGTTTTTATCTTGTAGGATTTCTTTTAACCATGTCGTTACTGCCTCTGTATATTTTGGATTATGAGTTTTAGGATACGGGCTCTTCTTTCGATATAATACTTCATTTGGCAAGATACCTTCTAGAGCTTTACGAAGTATTCCCTTTTCTTGATTTCCATGCATCTTATATTCCCAAGGAATGTTCCAAACGTACTCCACTAGACGATGATCCGCAAAAGGAACTCTAACCTCTAGGCTTGCCCCCATACTCATACGGTCTTTTCTGTCTAATAATGTTGTCATAAACCATTGTTGATTTAAATAGAAGAGTTCTCTTCTCTTACTCTCTAAATGACTCTCACCGTCTAATCTAGGAGTCTCTGCAATTGAATCTAAGTATCTTTGCATAACATAATCATTTATTCTTAACTTTTCATGCCAATTATCTCTTAATAATTTTTGTCTTGAGGCTGTTGATCTCATCCATGGAAAACCTTCTCGGTTAAAATCTTCTTCTCGATGGAACCACGGATATCCCCCAAAAATTTCATCAGCACATTCTCCAGATAAGCTTACAACAAAGTCTTTTTTTATTTCACGACAAAACCACAAGAGTGATGAATCGATATCTGCCATACCAGGTAAATCACGTACATGAACAGCTTCTGTTAAATATTCGACTAAATGTTCCTGAGAAATAACGGAATTATGGTGGTGAGTAGAGAAGGTATCGGACATTAGTTGGATCCACTTAGAATCGGCATCAGGTTGAAATTCATTTGATTCAAAATAATCATTATTTCCTTCATAATCGATTGAATAAGTATGAAGCGGGCCCTTTCCTTCTTTTTTGAAGGCTTCTGCTGCTATCGCGGTAATCGCACTTGAATCTACTCCACCTGATAAAAACGTACATAATGGCACATCTGAGACAAGCTGTCTCGTTACAGCATCTTTCACTAAATATCGTACTTTTTCCACTGTTTGTGTAAAGCTATCCTGATGCTCTTCACTTTTTACACTCCAGTATCGCCAAATTTTCAGCCCATTTCTATTAAAAATTAGCGCATGACCTGGACGTAGTTCTTTCATATTTTTAAATACTCCGTGACCTGGTGTACGAGATGGACCTAAACCAAATATTTCTGATAAACCTTCACGGTCGACCTCTGCTTTTACCTCTGGATGAGCTAAAATTGCCTTTAATTCTGATCCAAATAAGATTCCACTGTCTAAATCTTTTAGAAATAGTGGTTTTACACCAAGTCTATCTCGCCCAATAAAAAGTTGCTCTTTCCTTTCATCCCAAACAGCAAAGGCAAATATACCATTTAAATGATCTACACAATTCTCAGCCCATTCTATATAGGCAGTTAATAGAACTTCAGTGTCAGAATGACCTTTAAAGGAATATCCTTTTAATAGAAGTTCTTTTCGAATATCTTCTGTGTTATACAATTCGCCGTTATAGCAAATGGTATAATAACTCCCATTTTTTTCTTTTCTCATCGGTTGTCTGCCACCGATAGGATCCACAACAACTAAACGTTTATGTCCGAATCCTACGTGTGTTGCAGTCCAAACATTGGTATCATCCGGTCCCCTTTTTGCTAATGTCTCCGTCATTTTTTGGATTGAATTTATCTCTGCCCCTATATTTTTTTTAAAATCTACCCAACCGGTTATACCGCACATTATAATCATCCTTCCTTTCCTCTATGGGTTTACCTTGTGAATGTTTCATCATATGCACCTTAGCTAAATTAGTTAATTGTCCTAAAAACAAGGGATATCGTTTAAAATTCTTGCAATCTGTCTAAAAAGGAAGGTGAAAGCTACATTCACGGAGGTTAACAGATGAGTCAACAACAACGCAGCAAACTTTTAGAATATCAAATTAGAGCCTTTACGGAGGGTTCCATTGAATATATTAATAATCAATGGGTATTCTTTGATAACGAAACGGAAGAAGCCTCCTTACTTGAAGAATACCTTCATCAAGAGATTGAAATATTTCGCATAAATCGCTGGAGAAAAGGAATATTATTTGAAGAGGGAAAAGTATGTTTACCCAACGAAACACTTTTCTTAGAGGATCAGGATCTCATTCGGATTCGAAAACACTTAGTATATTCATTTGAGAAGATTTTAGAGGATATGAACGACGATGCATTTTTTCAATTTGTAACTACACTCAACTCCCTCCATTTTTCAATATATGATTGTATTTATTGTTATAATCATTTAAGTTTTTTAGAACATGAAAGAGGAAAAAACGGAGTTAATTTTATGATTTTTGATAATGAAGATCATATATGTAATGTTCAACATCATTTTTGCTATCTAGAAAATACGAGTGATCGTTTTGAATTTACCTTAAATAGTGGAAAACGAGTTGTCATAGAAAAATTAATATCATGACCAACTTAAAAACCAGGGGTTCAATAATAGAACCCCTGGTTTTTAACATATTCTCTATTTATGAATATAAAAATCTTGTTCAAACTGTTCTACAAGCAACGGTTTATGGATATAAAAACCTTGAGCATAATGACATTTTAAATCTTTAAGCAATTGAATTTGCTCTTTCGTTTCTACCCCTTCTGCTACCACTTTAATATCTAGACCATGTCCCATCGTAATTATCGCTTTAACAATGGCAATATCTGATGATTCATCGTGTAGGTTATGAATAAATGAGCGGTCAATCTTTAATTTATTTATTGGCAGATTCCGTAAATAACTTAACGATGAATATCCAGTACCAAAATCATCGATTGAAACTTTCACACCCATTTTTTGCAATGCCTTCATAGTATTTATGCTATTTTCAATATTCCGTAGCATAATACTTTCTGTAAGTTCTAAGGTTAAATATTCCGGCTCTAACCCTGATTCTGCAAGAGCATTTTCCACATCGTATATAAAATCGGGCTTTTGAAATTGTTGTACTGAAACGTTCACAGATACAGTTAAGTGTTTTAAGCCATTTTCTTGCCATTTTTTATTCTGCTTACATGCTGTAAAAAGGACCCAACTTCCAATTTCTTGGATAAGCCCTGTTTCTTCAGCAAGAGGGATAAAATCTGCAGGTGATACAAGACCAAGTTTAGGATGATTCCATCTGATAAGGGCTTCACTGCCATATAATTGACCAGTATCTAAATCGACTAAAGGCTGATAACAAAGAAAAAATTCATTTTTCACAAGAGCTTTTCTTAAATAACTTTCCAACTCGAGACGAATCATTGCTTGTTCATTCATTTCAGTAGAAAAGAACGTTATTCTATTTCCACCTTGATTTTTTGAACGATTCATTGCAATATCAGCATTTTTTAATAATGCATGTTCATCAAGCCCATCATTAGGGAATAGACTGACACCGATACTAGCTGAAATAAAAAACTCTTGATTTAAATAAAAAATTGGTTTGGATATTTCAGTTTGGATTGTTTCAACCATTTTCATGACTGAATCCATATGAATATCTTTTGTAAGGATCAAGGTAAATTTATCTCCACCAAATCTGCCTAGATAGCTCCCGCTTGGTAAGGAAGATTTTAATCGAATAACAATATCTCTTAAAATAGAATCACCGGCATAATGACCTAAACTATCATTAATGATTTTAAACCTATCCAAATCTAAGGACAAAACGGCTAACATCCGTTTTTTCTTTTTAGCACGATAAATCATTTCTTCTAGAATTTCAGTTAATTTTAAACGGTTTGGCAATCCAGTGTCCTGATCAAAATAGGCTAACTGGAAGATTCTCTCTTCTATTTTCTTTTGCTCGGTAATATTTCGACCAATTCCATATATCCCAACCACTTCTTCATTAATCGTTATGGGTATATTTTTAATTTGGAAAAGCTGGATATTTCCATCCTTTGATGAGATTTCTATATTATAAAATTGCTCTTTTCCTTTTAATGTACGATGAAAATAACTTTTGACTCTAGGAATATCCTCTGACTGGATATATCTTAAAGCAGACCTTCCGAGAATATCTTTCCTACTATAACCAAAGGTATTCTCAAAAGCTACATTCACGCTTGTAAAATGACCTCTTAAATCTGTTGAATAAACAAAATCAGTATTATTATCAAATAGAGAACGGTAGTATTGTTCAGAGGTTAAGATATTAACATTTAAATTTCTAATTTCATTTTGCGATTCTTGCATTAAATGAGTCAACGTAATCATTGTTTGCAATTGAACAGGATACGTATATTCAAAGTGGTTATCTTTTATTTCTTTTGAAGCTCCACTTTCAGAAATAGCTAAATAACTTAAAGAATGTCCAATAATTTGAGGTGTTAACCCTTTTTGGTAGTAAACTTCTCCATATGAAAAGAATCCGCTTATCGGAGAAATGGTATTTAACATTTTCATTTCTTCCCTAGTAAAATGGTCCATAAACCTTTTACGCGCCATACAGTTGTAGACAAATATTGTCTCAATAGGCTTTTTCGCTAGCCGTTTCAACTGAGACATTGAATCAGTAATGATTTCACCCATATTTGCATACGCAAAAGTAAGTTTTTTTCCTTCTAAGACTTTACGATTAACATCGATAGAACCATTCTTATGTAATTTCGTAATAAAAACAGATACTTTGGAGGATCCTTCGTCCATAATAAATGGAAATTCTACACCCGATTGTGGCAGTCCATCAATAAAGGTTTCGCCTAAAAATTTCCTTAAAATTTGAACAGGCTTCTTGTTATCAATTTCCAATATCGTCATTTCGTTTGATTTGGTAACCTGAAACGATTGACCAATTTCCTGCCATTGAAAATTAGTAAAATTTTCGACCATTAGATCTTTACCTTGCAATGAAACTGCCACAATACCTTTCGAAGTAAGCTCATCACTGGTAAAAACAAATGCTTCCTCAAACTTTCCATTATCTCCGGCAATACCACCAGCAAGGACCACATGAGGACATTCTTCATGTAAACCTTGTAACAGTTCTTGAACCTTTACATCAAAACCACTAGGAAAAAGAATAATGGCTTTCGTTTCTTGCGATGTTATTCGACTTGCGATACTTTTCCCCATTAAATAACTATCATCATTAAATACATCTAGATGGAGAAGAACAGAGTGTAATTCTACTTGTTCAAACATCGTGAAAGAGAGAACAATTTGTAAATCATGAACTTCCCCTTGAAAAATTTCTCCTGCAGTGGAACTACCGATAACGGTAGCATTAGGGAGAGCTAATTTAAGAAGATGTTGCACCTCTACTATTCTTTGTTTCCCCGGAAAACCAGAAAATACTTGGATAAGTAGATTTGGAAAATTTCTAAGCTGATTTTTTTCTATATAATTTAATAGTTGTTCTTCATTTTCATAAAGACAGGACTTGGTTTCGGCCACAATTATCACCATTTTTTTGAATTCTTTCTTTAAAAATATCACAATTTTCCTTCTAATCCTATCTTTAAAAATAAAAAAGCTGTCGTTTTGACAGCTTTTTGTAGAAATTTGTCTATTTTTTGTTGTTTTTTTGGTTTTAGGCTCTAAAATCCTAGTGGAAGCTTAAATCCAAGGTAAAGAGCTAAAAGAAATGCAATGATAAATTGAATCCAAAGAACTTTGGTTGGTTGCTTCCTTGCTAGCTTTGCTAGAATCATTTCCATTAAACCAACGATCCAAATACCCGCAGCAGCTTTAAGAATATACTGTAAGCTTAGGTCTGTTTTTAGCATTCCGTAGTTAAATAAAAGTAATAAACCCGTCCCTAAAATCAATAAATAAAATACTCTTAATACCATTTTAATGATTTTAAAGCCTTTTGCCTTCCCTGATTTATGTAGGGAGATAGCAATTACAAATAAGATGAGAGCTAATAACCAAGACGTTATATGAGCATGTGTCATTTAAGTGCCTCCTTATGTATTGTTCTTTCGTATCTTAACACATTTTACGAGAGATAAAAAAGTTTTATATTTGAATGATAAAAAATGACTAGTTTAATGTATTTTCAAGGAAACCTATTTTTTCAATTTCAATTCGTATAACATCGCCACTTTTTAAAAATTTGGGTGGTTTAAAGCCTTTACCTACTCCAGCAGGCGTACCTGTTGCGATAATATCACCCGGCTCAAGAGTCATCCCTTTAGATAACACTGATATAATCTCTTGTAAATTAAAAATAAAATGTTTTGTATTAGAATCTTGTCTTAGTTCACCGTTTACAAATGTTTGTATGTTTAAATCATTCGGATTGTCTATGGCCGATTTGTGGACAATACAGGGACCCATTGGACAGGTAGTGTCTAAGCTTTTTCCAATAAAGAATTGTTTATGTTTCGATTGTAAATCACGAGCTGTAATATCATTAATAATTGTATATCCAAAAACATAGTCAAGTGCTTCTTCTCTAGAGATGCCTCTTCCCTTTTTACCAATAACGACCGCAAGTTCGCCTTCATAATCCAATTGGGTCGTCAAATTTGAATGGGATAAAACTTCAGCATTTGGTCCGACTACAGAAGTGGGAGCCTTCGTAAAAACCATTACATGTTCAGGTATATCTTCTACACTTCCCATTTCAATGGCATGTTCAACATAATTTTTACCGACACAAAAGATATTCTTTTCTGGTCTAGGAATAGGTGCAAGTATTGTTACTTGACCAATTGGGATATGTAATTCCGTTTTTGTTTTAAATGCGCTAGAAAGATGATTCATTTGTTCCATAAAAACGGGTCCTAGTTTCAAGCAATCAAGTAAACTTTCAGGTATTATTGAACTTCCATAGACACTTTCTTCTACTTTTTTAATTGGAATAATATGCGACTCATCATCTGTCATTAATCCGACAAACATACCATCTTGACCGACTGCAGTAACAAACTTCATTTCCCCACCTCATATTTTAATAAATTATTATCTTTACTACAATACAAACCTCACCAATATAAAATAATATTCACCCACACACGAACGCATTAAAGCGGTGGGGGTCTGACCCCCACCGCTTTAATGCGTTCGTGTGATATAGATTTTTATTTCTGGAACGTTTGGACGAATTGAATGATCGCTGGTCCTAATAGAACGATAAAAAGACTAGGAAAAATAAATAATACTAACGGGAAAAGCATTTTTATTGGTGCTTTCATGGCTTCCTCTTCGGCCCTTTGCTTGCGTTGCTCACGGACCTCACTGGACTGGACTCGAAGTACTTGTACCATACCAATTCCTAGCTTTTCCGCCTGCAGTATACTACTGATAAAGGACCGAACTTCATCTACCTCTACACGATCTCTAATTCCTGATAAAGCTTCTCTCCTTGTTTTCCCTAATCGTATTTCTTCTAAGCAACGATGGAACTCATCGGCAAGAACCCCTTGTTTTTTTGAAACCACTTTGTTGACTGCTGAATCAAATCCCAGTCCTGCCTCTAGACTTACCGTTAATAAATCTAGGACATCAGGAAGCTCCTTTAGTGCTTGATGATTTCTCTGCTTCATTTTTTGCTTTAAATAAAAATTGGGAAGAAATATCGCAATTAGAATTCCAATTAGAGAAAATAATAAAATTCCTCCAACACCAGCTCTGAGTAGGGAAGCATATCCACCAAATAATAACGGAAGGATAAAAAAAAGAGCGGTCTGTAATAAACGGAAGTCTACTGGGGTCATTCCAAATGGATTCCCAGCCATTTGGAGTTTCTTCTCAAGCTTCGCTTCCTTTTCTCCAGGCATTCTTTTTTTAAAGCTTCTTTTAAAATCTGACCAAAAAGGGCGAAAAATACGATTAATAAAGGTGGTTTTTGCTTCCTTTTCCGTATGTTCATTAGAAGTTTCCTTATCACCTTTAATAAAAACGGCCATCCTTTTTTGGAGTTTATCCTTTTTTTCAATTCGAATGAGCGATATCCCATAGATTAGAAGTGTGATACAAAAAAAGAACGCTAGAAACAGCATAAAAATTTACACCTCAATCGTGGTTATTTTTTTAATTAACACAAATCCTATGACACCAGATATTAACCCTGCAATCGTAAGGGCAATACCAATCGGATGGGTAAACAAAGTTCCAATATATTGGGGTTCTATTAAATAAATAACAAATGCTAAAATAATAGGCAAAAGTCCAATGACAATCCCGGACAATCTCCCTTGTGCTGTTAATGTTTTAATTTGCCTTTGGATTTTAGTGCGATCACGAATGGTTTCAACAATTTTATCTAAGACCGTCGCTAAGTTTCCACCAACCTGCCTTTGAATAAGGATGGCTTGAATCATTAAGTCTAAATCCTCACTTGGCATCCTTTCCTTCAAATCATTTAAAGAGTCCTCGAGACTACTTCCGAATTGCATTTCTTTTAACACTGTTTCCATCTCCTCTTTTATTGGAGATCCCGCTTCTTCTATAACTGTTTTTAGTGCTTGAGGAAAACTAAATCCGGCTCTTAACGAACCTACAACTGTTGAAATCATATCTGGTAAACCATCATTAAATTTTGCCATTCTTTCTCTTTGTTTCTTCTTTAAGAACCACCTTGGTAAAAGAAAGCCAAAGACTGAACCAATCGGCAGGAATATCCAATTACCTGCAATCAGTAACATTAAGCATCCTACAAATGCTGTACTTATCCATTGAAAAAGTACATATTCTTCTGGTTTTATCGGTAGTCCTGATCTAGAAAGCATCGTTTCGAGCTTATTATTTTTTTCCTTTGTTAAAACATTTTTTCGAATGCGCTGCTTTGCTAACTGATACTGAAGCAATAAATTGAAATGTTTGCGACCTATTTTTTGCTCTGAATGCGCTAAATAACGTTTCATCCGCTTTTCAAGTCTCTTATCTGAAAAAAACAACAGCCTTAGTATATAAATGAAGAAGAAAAAGGAGGTGAAAAGAAAGAAAAGTACTATTAAGTAAATCAAACTCACCACTCCTCTTCATCAATGAAAACACTCGCAGGAATATGGATTCCTGATGTTTCGAGACGATCATAAAATTTTGGTCTAACCCCTGCAGGAACTAGCTTACCGAATATTTTTCCTTCCTGGGTTACACCCTCTTGTTTAAAAGTGAATATATCTTGTAATACAATGACATCCCCTTCCATCCCTTGAACTTCGGTAATACTAACAATTTTTCTAGTGCCGTCCTTTAATCGGGATTGTTGAATGATTAAATCGATAGCACCAGAAATTTGTTCACGTATGGCTTTCACTGGAAGTTCAACTCCCGCTAATAAAACCATTGTTTCTAATCGGGCAATCATGTCACGAGCACTATTCGAGTGACCAGTCGCTAAGGAACCATCATGTCCAGTATTCATCGCTTGAAGCATATCTAGAGCCTCCGCACCACGAACCTCACCGATGACAACCCTGTCCGGCCGCATCCTAAGTGAATTTCGAACTAAATCACGAATCGTAATTGCACCCTTTCCTTCAATATTGGGTGGTCGAGATTCTAAGGAGACAATATGCTCTTGTCCTAATTGAAGCTCTGCTGCATCTTCAATCGTGACAATCCGCTCATCATCCGGAATAAAATTGGATAAAACATTTAATGTTGTCGTTTTTCCTGAGCCTGTCCCACCACTAACAAAAATGTTTAATCTTGCTTTAACACACGCTTCAAGAAAAATAGCCATCTCTTCTGTTAAGGTTCCAAAATTGATTAAGTCAGTAATTTGAAATGGATCTTTTGCAAATTTCCGAATGGTAATCGTTGGACCCTTTAATGCAAGCGGGGGGATAATAGCATTTACACGCGAGCCATCAGGTAAGCGTGCATCAACCATCGGTGAACTCTCATCGATTCTTCTACCGATTGGAGCAACAATTTTATCAATAATACTCATAACATGTTCATCATCGCGAAATTGAATCGAAGTCAATTCAAGTCGACCATTTCGTTCACAGTAAACTTGATTAGGACCATTTACCATGACTTCCGAAACATTCTCATCCATTAATAATGGATTAATTGGACCGAACCCCGTTAAGTCATTCGTTAATTCCTCAATGACTTTCTTTCGATCAATTTGTCCGCGAAATGTTTCATCCTCTTTAATAATCTCGATTGCCATATTTTCAAGTTGTGGGATGATTCCCTCTACTTCTTCATCTTTTAGTTCACTTAAAATTTTTTTATGAAGTAGATTCTTTAACTCTTGATGTTTATCCACTTTTTTTGGCGCTGGTCCGTCCTTTTGATGGTCCCGTTTACGATTATCACGAAAAACATTTCGGATATCTACTTTAGTTGAGGAAGGCAAATTATCAATATTAGTTGTCGGCTCAATTGCTGTATTTATCAAATTTTGTTGGTTCTTTTCTTGGATACGATCTAATAGACTCATTCATTGACCCCTGCCTTTTTGTGCTTACGAGAAATCAATTTTGATAAAAATGAAGGCTTATTCGTTTTCAGCAAACCAATTTCTCTACGAGATGTGATTTGTTCTGCCATCTTAAAAATCGATTTTGCCACCTCTGTTTTTCCTTGATTCAAGACAAAGGGGATTCAAATATTTAAAGATTGCGAACAAATTTGAAAATCATTTGGAATGTAAAATGGATTTTCATCTCCTAAAATTTGTGCAGCATCAGTTGCCTGAATTACGCTTTCCATTGTAGCTCGATTTATCACGATGCGAATTTTCCCTTTTAGACCTAAAATTTCAAAGGTTTCTAACATAAGTTTAGTATTTTTTAAAGTTGCCATTTCCAAATTCGTCACTAGTAAGATTTGATCAGCTTTTTCCACGAAATTTAAGGTGTGCTCGTTAAAACCCACCCCCGTGTCAACAAGGGTGTAATCAAAAAGCTGAAGCATATGGTCAATCACTTTGTTGACATTTTCCTTGGACATTAAATCAGCGTATTCTGGTCGCTCAGGGGCAGGCAACACCTTGACTCCACTCTCATGACGGCAAAGATAACCAGGTAAGCTATACTCATCAAGCGTCTCGATTCCTTCGATTACTTCTTTCATTGTAAAAGTAGATTGAAGGTCCAAAGCTAAACTGACATCCCCAAATTGAAAATCACCATCAACGACACCTACTGAAATATTTTTTTTATAAAGAGCAGCAGCGATGTTAACAGTTAATATGGTTCGGCCAATCCCACCTTTCGCGCTACATACTACAATCATTTCACCACGATTCGGACGTATGTTATTCTTACCTGTTTGCAATTCATCTTGGCTAGTCATGATTTTTCACCTTCCATTTGGATTACACTATTTTGTGGCCAGTTCTTCCTTTTCCTTTTCCTTTTCAATAGGTCTTTGATGTAATATGAAATGAATGCTTCCTTGCTCTGCTGAATTAATGAGTTTTAATGCGTCAGATTGCTTTAATTCAAGCGTTACGGAGCTATATTCAACATATGGCTCTTCCGTTTCTTCAGAAGTCATCAATTTTCTACCAACTGCTAATACTCGTGCTTTTTCCAACAATACAATAGAATCGACAATTGTTTCTGTAGCGTTTTCCTTTTTCGCTTTTGAAAAAATTACATCTACATCATCTTCTGGTTCTATTAAGTTGGATACGGATTGATTAAAATTAACCCCTACTGAAACAGCACGATAGCCTTCTCTTATCTTTCTTGAAACATAAAGTGTTTCTTCCTTTTCCGTTACGATTCGATGTGATAAAATAGGCTCTCCCTTCACAATAACGGAAGTAGCAAGCTTCCCTTCTACTTCTGCAATGCTTTTTTTAGCTTCCGGGTGAACGCTTTTTTCTGGCATTTGAACAATTTCTAGTTTTTTTGAAGAGATTCTTTCATTTTTTTCAATTTGCTCTTTTGCGACTACTACCTCTACCGTATTAGTAGTTGAAACGGTTGCTGCATCAAATTGCTTCATATAATTAAAAAATAAAACTGTCGTTATGACACCCATAAGAAGTGCCATGATTAAAACTATTTTTGAACGCATGTAAGCTCACCTACTCTGTTAATCGGATGCTATAAGCTCCTTTGAATACACTGCCTTCTTCCTCAAAACCAGTTCCTGCTCTTTTAATAAACATCCCTCTGATGGATGTATCCTTTGAATTCATTGGATCCGTAATATAAAAGTAAGCAAATCCAGTAATTTGAACACTTTTCAATTGATTTTGGTCAATTTCATTTGGTTTATATACTGGCACTAATATCACTCTTGAACAATCTCTATCATTTATATTACGAGGCATTTCTGTACAACCATTTACTCGTTCTTGGATAACTTCTCTTGTTTTTCCTGCAATGTTTCCTGTTTGAGCTTCAAGGACCATTCCGACTTTTAGCTCATCTTGATAACCATTACGTAGATTATCTTCATAAGTTTTCGCACCAGTGCTTCCTAATGCTAATACGCCAAAGTTTCCATACTCAACACTAGTTGAATCTACTTTTAATTGATAGTCTTTTAGAAACTCTAAAGGAATTCTGTCATCAATACCTAATGGCGCTGCACCTACTACTCGTCCCATAGTACGTAACTCTGCTGCAGCATGTACCTTCACATCCATTTCGTCGAAGCCAAATAATCGTGCAAAGGATAATTTAACTGACTTATCAAGATCGATAGCTACTTTCTTTTCCATATCAACTTCAACGTTGTTCAGTGAAGCTTCTTCATCATGTGACCTTAGAATATCTATCACAATACTTTTTACTTCGTCCTCTTGGTTGGTTAACTCTTGTGCTCCAGAAAGTACAGCACTATTCGCTACCTTTTGAAGATGGCTTTTTGTCATATAAACTAAACCGCCATCAATTGCTAAACCAGCCATTCCCAAAATCCCCATAAAAGCGATTGCTACTAAAAGAAGGGCATTCCCGTTTTCCTGCTTAATCAGTTTTTTAATCATCCTCACTTTTCTTCCACTCCTCACTCAACCCTGATGGTAGAATCTGTTTCAATCCATAAAAGAGAAGGAAAAAGGTTAGATAAGAGTGGTGTGTACAATTGAAAAGGATATTTTAAATGAACGGTCATATACTCTCCTGAATTCCTGCTCGACTCTTCCGGCGAAATATCAATTTGCAGCTTACTCGCATCACCTAAATGTACATAATTTCTAGCAAACTTGATTATTTCAGAATCACTATCTCCTAAGCCACCAACTCTTACAGTCTCTTGAGCTGCCATATTGAGATGGGAATAGGAATATAGGAACCTTCCAAAATCAAGTATTCCAACTAAAAGCAACAATAGGATAGGCAATAATAATGCCATTTCTACCATTGATTGACCACTTTCATTTTTTCTCATAGGGTAAATCCTCCGGTATTGACCCATATTTCGCAAATGGCTCCGGCTGCTATAGCTACACCATATGGATACGTGGTGGATAATGCTTCCTTATCTAGAGAAAAAGGAGTTTTCACTCCATGTTTTAGACACGAAAGAAAGAAAATCGTATGTTTTATACGGGCTCGAACCCCTTTTCGGAAAAGAAAAATAACCACAGCTATCATTCCACCAACAAGCCCCATATACAATGCTGTCATTAATACAAAACTTGTTCCCTTTAAAGCACCGATAACGGCTAATAACTTTACGTCGCCAGCTCCCATGCCACCCATAAAATATGGAATGATTAAGATTGCCAGCCCAACAATCGTTCCTAAAAATGTCTCAGCTAATCCGTCCAATCCTCCTAAGACTACATGTAATATCCAGGCTGTACATAAAACGGGAAACAATACGGCATTATAGATCTTTCTCGACTTTAAATCTGTTATGACACATACCAATAATAATAAGATTAAAATGGCATTACTCCACATGAGTTTCCCTCTCTTCAAAAGGGTTATTTTTACAAAAGGCTGTTTTCGCTTAGATTTTGGAAAAAGAAAATTCACTTTTTCCTTGTTGTTTTTCGAACAGTAGTAAAGACACGTTCCTATTCCTATTTCGTGGCATCTGGTTATTTTACAAACAAGTTTATAAGTAATAACAGAAAAGTTATGAGAAAAATGTCTTTGTAGCAACAAAGTTTACGAAAAGAGCCTTACAAAAAAAGCCTCACGTTACTCAAGAACGTAAGGCTTTGCTAGTAGCATAATAGACGATGAAAATGCGGCATGTGGATAGATTCATAAAAGTGTATAAAATAATAAGTTCTTTTCATTCCACTAGTTAATTTGTTCTTCCGCCTTTCATACCTCTAGCCTTCAGAACTAGTTAAGATTTCCAAAGTATTCGTTAGCATTCTTACAATGTTTTCAGATAATCCTGCGATTACACCTAGGACGGCTACCGCAATTACTCCCATAACGATGCCGTATTCAGCTAGTCCTTGGGCTTGTTCCTCTATAAATAAACTTTGAAGAGCCTTCATTTCGACAACTTCATATTAAGGAGTAGTTGTCGTATTGTCGCCTGTTTCTGCACCAGTGACAGCATCTACTACATTATCAAACATAGTAACAATCTGCTCACGTAGTAATGCTAATGCTCCAACAACCGCTACTGCAATAATCCCTAAAACTAAACCGTATTCTGTCATCCCTTGTCCTTGTTCTTCTACTACTAAACCTTTTAATTTTTTCATCATTTTCATCAAACCCCTTATCCAATTATTTGTATTTTGTGTCCAACTTTCGTTCCTGACTTCTGTATAATCCCTGATGGAAGTTCTAAAACAGAATAACCATTTTTATACAACTGTCCTATATTCGATGGCTGAAGACATTCATCTAAGCCAACGATTTCAAAGTCTTTGTTTAAATAAAGCACATCGATAGAATAGTTCATAAAATAGGTATGAATGGATCGGCAGGGTTGAATATGCAAGCCATGACCTTCTGGCAAACTTTTAGAGAACATAAGCCCTCTTAATCTACTAAAAAAAGAATGGGCTTTTGTTAGCTTGTTTGCTATTTCCGTACCGTTTGATAGGTTCATGACTTTCATTTTTTCCACCTCCAATTTGCAATAAAATAACCCCACCTTTAACCGAAAGGGGGGTCATAGAAAATATGATTCACCCTGATCTTTCGGTAGCTGGCTGACATAGTGCTTTTGCACCTTAGTCCCTATAGCTTTGCGTCACTGATTTTCATCAGTTTTGCCTTTATCGAGATTCAGTGTTTATATTATTTCGACTGATCTCTTGTTTTTATGATATGATTTTTCAAATTTTTCGAAAATCCGTCAATAATATCATTTTTTTCTGAATATTCAGTAGGTCTATTTCTCTATTTTTCAAATTCTAATCTTCGATGCTATGTCATTGTACTTATCTTTATGAACACTCCTTAACTTTTTAACAACAATATCCGATATATATAGGATTTTTTTCCTTTGAAACAATAAATAAAATGTCGAATCAAAATATTATTTACCTATTTTTCTTCCAAATAGGTTTTCTCCAGTAGGAAAAAGCTCTCCATATGCCCTCAATAGGCCCGTATTCATATTTTTGAATCCAAATCATACTGATGAATGCTTGTATGATGAAAAAAACAACGGCAATCATCAATCCTGTCTCAACAGAAACTTTGTTATACAATCCGAATCCATAGCTGTAAAAGAGGATAGTGGAAACGATTGATTGGAACAAATAATTGCTTATCGATAATTTACCAACCGCTTGAAAAATTTTAAATTTAAATGAATACCTATCCATTAATAAAAT
>DASQIV010000706.1:0-3836 GCA_035631415.1 Pseudoneobacillus sp.
AAAGAAAGATTGAAGTCATTAAAGACGATACACCTTGGTGGACATGGAATTGGTCAAGGCAAAAGGCTTATGAAAGATTAAAGAAATTAGATATAAAATAAGTTTTTTATTGAAAATCATTTTTTTGACACTTTTTAGTTCCCAAAATGAAAAAGCTAATATATAATAACCAATAATACCGATTGGTTAGGTGGGGATTAAATGAGTAAATTACGAACGATACCTAAACCACTTGTAACCATTAATCAATGGACTATTGTCCTAAGTGTGTTAACCGCTTGGATTACTGGTTTTGAGTGGATCCTGTTATTTCCATTATTGTCTGGAATATTAGGTTTAATATTTGAATTTAACCCGATTATGAAAATGGCAAGATTATTAATAAAAAATCCAAGTAACTATATCCAAGAAGATTTTGATCAGCAGCAATTCAATCAAAAAATAGCTGTAATCTGTCTTTCAGTAGCCTATTTTGCTTATATATTCCAATTCAATCTTATTGGAACCATTTTTTCTGCGATGGTTGCCTTGTCTGCCTTTATCGCTATTCTAGGTTTTTGTATAGGTTGCTTTATTCGTTTTCAATGGAATCAATATCGCTATCGTAAGAAGTTATCTAAAGATTCTTTTTAAAATTATAGTGTGAAAATGGACCCGGCCTTAAAGCTGGGTTTTTTCAATGTTTAGGAAACTATAAAATTCTAGATATGTGCAATTAGATGTGGAACAACAGATTTAGGATATTCTCGATATAAGTGCTTGGGATGTGAAGGTAATCCAATACAAGTCAGGGTTTTTCTGATATCACAAGGGAAGGGAATTGCTTAATATTAGTAAATGCTCTTGTTTCAACAAATAAAAGCAGTTCAATTATATTGGACTGCTAAATTTGTTGCTTTTTTATTTTTTATACCAATGCCGAACCCGTTAATAAATGGGTCTCCCTTTTTTAGGTACAAAAAAACTCATTACTTACTTGACTATAATTACTTATTATAATACACTTACTTATATAAAGTAACCACTAATCAGGTTGCATTGTATCTATTGTGTGATAGTACCTCGAAGAAGAGTTAAGTGAATTCCTAAAGAATAAGGAGGCAATATAAATGAATTTTCACCGTGATCCGATCACGTATGTTGGTCAGGTGACCTTAAAAGTACAACAATTAGAACGTTCTTTATCTTTTTATAAAGAAGTAATTGGTTTTAAAGTTTTGGAACAATCTGAAAGGTTCGCAAACTTAACTGCAGATGGAAAGACAGTTTTATTATCCATTGAACAACCAGATAATGTTCTTCCTATGCAGGGAAAAACAACGGGATTATATCACTTCGCTCTTCTTTTACCTAAGCGGTCTGATTTAGCTAAAATCGTTCAACACTTTATGGAAGTTGGTATGCGTTTTGGTTCTTCGGATCATCTTGTAAGTGAAGCTCTTTACTTATCTGATCCAGATGGAAACGGAATTGAAATTTATATAGACCGAGATCCTTCCGAATGGCATTGGGAAAATGGAGAAGTGGAAATGACCGTTGATCCGTTAAATTTCCCAGATTTACTCTCATTCGGAAAACAGCAATCATGGAAGGGTCTACCGTCCGGAACGGTTATGGGACACATCCATTTACATGTCGCCGAATTAAAAAAGACAGAAGAGTTTTATACTAAGGGTTTAGGATTTGAAGTAGTTAACCGTTTTGGTACTCAGGCACTTTTCATTTCGGATGGCAAGTATCACCACCATATTGGCTTAAATACATGGAATGGCGTAGGAGCACCGATGCCTTCACCTAATAGCGTTGGTCTAGAATCATTTACACTAATGCTGTCAAACAAGGAAAAAAGAAATCAAATCATTACTCAGTTAAAAAGTATTGATGCAGCTGTTATTGAAGAAAATGGTTCTTTCGTTACTTCTGATCCTTCAGGCAATCGAATAATTTTAAAGGTTTAAAGGGTAGGAATTAAAGAAAAATTACGGGAATAGTTGAATATCATTTTTTTAATCATATATCTCGAATTCATAATTCTCAATTATAAAATATAATGAAATAACAAGATAGGGAGGATTTATTACAATGTTGTTAAAAAGCGAAATCGGAGCACTTATTTTACGAGTAACATTAGGCGCATTATTCTTAGTTCATGGAGTTGTAAAATTCCAGGGTGGAATTGAAAATATCGTAGGATGGTTCAGTAGTATTGGTTTGCCAGGATTTATGGCTTATGCTGTTGCGTTAATAGAAATTATTGGTGGGATTGCATTAATTGTTGGATTGGGAACAAGAATTATTTCTGCTTTATTATCTTTACTCATGATCGGAGCCATCCTAAAGGTAAAACTTTCAATTGGATTATTAGGAAATGGCCAAATGGCTGGGTATGAATTAGATTTAGGATTTTTGGCAATGGCAATATATCTAGTCTTCAACGGTAGCAAGTTATTATCAGTAGATCAATTATTTTCTCAGAAGGATTCAAATGAATTAAGAAAAGCGGCTTAAAAAACGTGCAGGAGGTGTAAGAAATGGGATTTTTAGACAAATTATTTGGAAAGCAAACTAAGGGGGAAGAAGTTATGACTACAGTAAAATTAAACATTGGAATCATTTTAGGAAGCACACGTCAAGGACGTGTGAGCCCACAAGTAGGAGAATGGGTTAAAGGAATTGCTGACAAACGTGGAGATGTCAATTATGAAATTGTCGATATTGCTGACTATCATCTTCCGTTTTTAGGAACAACAGATGGGACAGAACCAGGTATTGCAGCATGGAATGAAAAATTGGATAGCCTTGATGGGTTTGTATTCATCGTTCAAGAATACAATCACAGTATTACAGGTGCATTAAAGAATGCTATCGATTTTGCCCGTGAGGCTTGGAATAACAAAGCAGCTGGTATCGTAAGTTATGGGTCAACTGGTGGAGCTCGTGCAGCTGAACATTTACGCGGAATTCTTGGAGAACTCAAAGTGGCAGACGTTCGTACTCATCCAACTTTGAGTCTATTTACCGATTTTGTTAATGGGTCAGAGTTTAAACCACAAGAGTTACATTTAAATAATGTAAATGCGATGCTGGATGAAGTGGTTGCCTGGAGTGGAGCATTAAAAACATTACGATAAAATGTAAGCAGTCTATCTAATTAGATGACATAGTGCTAGGAATCACATTCTAATCATTAACAAAAAGCCAATCAAATTGAGTTGATTGGCTTTTTTGCTTAATGGTAAAAGGTGTGATTTTAATATAGATTGACTCAAATATTAAACAAAGATATAATATAAACATAAGTTTAAATGATGAACATTAGTTTAATAAATTTCTGTTTAGTCTTATAACTTCTATGGGAACATTAAATTGAAAATACTAGAATTAATGCCTTTAATCCAAAATAGAGCCTGAAGTAATGGGGATGAGGTGAGTTTGTGGCTGAAAAAGTAAATGAAAAAGAGCAATTTTTATTGGATTTAATACGTAAAAACCCTTATATTTCACAACAGGAATTAGCTCAAAAATTAGGATTGTCCCGACCTTCCATTGCTAATATGATTACGGGTCTCATCAAAAAAGGAAAAATCCTAGGCAGAGCTTATATTTTAACTGAATCGCAACCGGTTATATGTATTGGTGGGGCTAATATTGATCGTAAATTTCATATGAGGGAAAAAGCTCAGTTAGGGACGTCCAATCCGATATATACTTCCCAAAATGCCGGTGGTGTTGCTCGGAATATGGCGGAAAATTTAGGACGACTTGGGGTGGAAGTATCCCTTATTTCTGCTAGTGGTAATGATAAGGACTGGTCCTTCATTGAAGAGTCCTCTTTT
>DASQIV010000707.1:0-2037 GCA_035631415.1 Pseudoneobacillus sp.
TAGTAAGAGAATGATAAATAAGGGTGTTGGTAAGGACATATTATGGCACCTCTACTTCAATTCGTGCAAGGCTGGATGGAAGAAAAGTAATAGAATAATGATAATAGGTAAGGAAATCGTCAATGCAACTAGAGGTCTTACAAAATGTAGTCGAATAATCACAAATGAAATGCTATTAAATACTAGCGACCACCAACCATTCCAACCATTTTCATAAACGAATAACCCTTTTTTTGTAAAAAGAAGTTCAATGACAGAAAAATAAGCAATCCAAACACCGATATAAAGATACTTCTTTTTACCCTTAGGAAAATATTGAAGATAGGTCATTAACACAACAGGGAGAATAAAAAAAGAGAAAGCTATTTCAATAAACGTATGGTTTAACCAAGAAACCGTAACAGCTTTATATCTCCATAACGTGTGTTGATAAAAGATAAAATTATAAAGTAGGTTACAAATAATATAGAACTGAATGGTTGGGTAAAACTCCTTCCACCGTCTCCAGTCAATAAAGATTTTTGCTAAGATAATATAGACTACGATTACTAATAATAAATACATATAATTAGTCCCTTTTTACATTTTTATCTTAGTATCCCCAAGTAATTGGTTACACATTCCATTCTCTATTGCTTAATAACGATACCCCCCTACATAAACCAACTGATTTGCGCTACCTTTTCTCAGTTACATAAGCAAGAGTTCTAATTTCAAAATGTAAGTCGATACGCCTTGACCGTGATACCATCCTCTAAGGGTACAAAGTCAAACTGAGGTAAACGTTCAAATCCTAGACGTTCATATAACCGAATTGCATCTTCCATAAATTCAGCTGTATGTAACCCGATGGATGTGAAGTTTTTTTCTTTTGCACGGCGAATGCATTCCATCAGTAAAGCTTTTGCTACGCCTTTACCGCGTGCGGTTGGAAGTACTGAAAGCATCCGGATTTCTGGATAATCCAATTCGTCAAGTTGCCCATCATAAGCATCGGTTTTTGCTGGAAATAATACAACACTTCCTACCAGTTCCCCTTCTATTTCTGCGACAATTCGTTCGACTCCTGTCTTCGTATCAGCATCCGATGTTATTGCATGTTTGAGTGCTTTCCAATGCTCTTCTGATATGCGCGATGCATGTTCCTCGTATGAAAGAACTCGTTGTTCTCGGATGTAAGGTAATTCTGTCGCTACTGCATCTCGTATGATCATGTTATCAAACTCCTATTAAATGAATAATTTCTCACTCTTACCTCTAAAAGAATGGCGATGATGTTGAGAATGTTGTCCAGAAAGATCCGGTTTCTCCCTTTTCATCTTGGTTATCAGTTCATTATGTGACATTGTATCACCTTTACCTTTGTAGAGACGATCGTTATTTTCAAATGATAAATATGGTTTAATGTAAGTTCAGTAGGATAAAACTATACCTATACTTTTTTAAGGAGGACAATCCATCATGAAAGCCTATTCTGTTCATTATTATGATTGTACTGGAGCAAAGGGGGTTGCTCACTACGATGCAACAAATGAAATTGTAGCAAGGGACCGATTTCTTTCCACCCATCCTAATTGCAATGTTGACTATATTAAATGTAAAAGCGCCGATAAGACCCAGCTGGAATAATGAAACCTGCAGATCCAGATGGAGTTCGTCATTCCTTCGCAACGGTTCGCTTCATTTTTAAGATGCTTGCTACCTCCAAGTTTGATCCAATTTATCTGAATAAAAATGGATGGCTCTCTTATAATGAAGGATGTTTTCATCTGATGACGTCTCAATAAGACCTTTCAATAGTAACTCCATTGCAGAGGCATGCTCTTTTAAATTATAGAGAGTCATCGAATAAAAAACTTGGAGAGCTCTATTGTTTGGATATAATTCTATTCCCTTCACGAGTACTTCTTTAGACTTTTCATATTCACCTAAAGTTCGATAGGTACTCCCTAGTCCCAAATAGGCACCCTGTAATTCTTCGTCAGGAAGTCCTAATTGGATGGCGTTTTCATAGTAAGGTACTGCTTCCGTTTCTTC
>DASQIV010000708.1:0-2929 GCA_035631415.1 Pseudoneobacillus sp.
AGATGCTGTAAAAAAGTGGTACAGTGAAGTACTGAAGATAGATTTTGAAAATTGGAATGGGGCCATTATTACACCGCAATCAGACAATGAAACGATCTTTTCTTTCTTTACTGAAGATGACCCTTACTTCCCAACAGAACAGCAAGTGATGTTAAATTTCCAAGTGGAAAATTTGGATGACTGTATCAATCATCTAGAAAAAATTGGTGTTCCCCTTATAAAGGAAAAAGAGATTAGTGAATTTGGTAAGTTTATTTGGATTAAAGATCCTGAAGGTAGACTGGTTGAGCTATGGGAGAAATAACGGGTTGTCATGATTCCTATTTTTGTTGAATATACGGATACTTTAGCGAAATAAGGAGTTGCAGCTGCAGCTCCTTTTTTTTGTTCCACTAAAAGGGCAGTTAGTTAAAACAATAGGATGCCGCAGCATCCTATTGTTCATTTTTTACACCAATTTAATTAAAAATCTGCATTTCCTGGTGTACGAGGGAATGGGATGACATCGCGGATGTTCTTC
Organism: Pseudoneobacillus sp.; assembly: GCA_035631415.1. Lineage (GTDB taxonomy): Bacteria > Bacillota > Bacilli > Bacillales > Cytobacillaceae > Pseudoneobacillus. The sequence goes on from DASQIV010000708.1 coordinate 521, forward strand.
ATTCCTGTTAAATACATGATAAGTCGTTCAAACCCAATTCCATAGCCTGAATGCTTTGTACCACCGTATTTTCTAAGCTCGAGGTACCACCAGTAATCTTCTACTGCCATACCAAGTTCTTTAATTCTATTTGCAAGGACTTCTTCTCTTTCCTCACGTTGGCTTCCCCCGATTAACTCGCCAATACCGGGAACCAAAAGGTCAGTCGCAGCAACTGTCTTGCCGTCCTCGTTCGCTCTCATATAAAATGCCTTAATTTCTTTCGGATAGTCGGTTACGAAGACAGGACGCTTGTAAACTTCCTCGCTAAGATAACGTTCATGTTCCGTTTGCAAATCCGTACCCCATTCAACAGGGTAGTCAAATTCCTTACCGGAGTTCTTTAATAATTCAACTGCTTCGGTATAAGTCACTCTTCCAAAATCGGATTCTAATGCATTCTTCAATCTTTCAATAAGTGTTTGATCAACAAAGCTATTAAAGAATTCCATTTCTTCAGGAGCCTGTTCAAAAACGTATTGAATAACATACTTCACCATGTCTTCACCGAGGTCCATGATATCCGGTAATTCAGCAAAGGCAACTTCCGGCTCAATCATCCAGAATTCTGCCGCATGTCGTGCTGTATTCGAATTTTCTGCTCTAAACGTCGGACCAAAGGTATACACGTTACGGAAAGCAAGAGCAAAGGTTTCAGCATTTAATTGACCGCTAACGGTTAAGTTGGATTCTTTGCCGAAGAAATCAGCATTGTCATCCACTTTTCCTTCTTCCGTTTTTGGAAGCTGGTTCAGATTCATTGATGTCACACGGAACATTTCCCCAGCGCCTTCCGTATCGCTTCCGGTAATAATCGGTGTATGTACATTTACAAACCCTTTTTCTTGGAAGAACTTATGAATTGCATAAGATGCAAGTGATCTGACTCTGAAAACAGCAGAGAAGGTATTGGCTCTCGGACGTAAATGAGCGATTGTTCTTAAATATTCAAGAGAATGTCTCTTTTTTTGTAAAGGATAATCTGTATCCGATAAGCCCTCAATAACAATTTTTGTCGCTTTAATTTCAAAAGGCTGTTTCATTTCAGGAGTTGGAACAAATTCACCTTCTACTAAAACAGAAGAGCTAATGGGTAACTTCGCAATTTCTTTGAAGTTTTCAAGGGTATCCTCAAAAACGACTTGTACACTCTTAAAGAATGTTCCGTCGTTTAACTCCATAAAGCCAATGGTTTTGGAATCGCGAAGAGTACGGATCCAACCTGAAATTTGAATCGTTTTGTCTTTGAAATTTTCTTGATTTCTGAATAAATCTTTTACTACAGTCTTAATCATAATAAGCCTCCTTATGGTAATTTTTCACAATAAAAAAAGCCTTCTATCCCCAAAACAGGGACGAAAGACTAACTTCCGCGGTACCACCCAAATTGTCATCATATGACCAACTTTAATATTGCTTACCCCAGTCGATAACGTGCTGGCAACGTCTAAGCCTACTTAAGAAATCCCTTTCGGTTAGAACTCAAAGGTGTTCTTCATTCATGCTTCATCACCAGGCTTCCACCGTCCCCGGCTCGCTATCGAATATAGCAAAAACTACTTTCCTCTTCAACGATTTTAAAAATATGTAATTTTTAAAAGGTATTTTTATTGTAATAATTTATCATATAACATAATCCTTTGTCTAGTTGCCCCTATAGATATATTCATTTGTGGAAAGAAAGAGTTAATCAGGGGGAAAAATGCAAGGGCGGTACTTTTTTGTTAGTAATAGTCTAGGAAAGTACTGAAAGAAGGAATTAACAAATTTAGGAAGAAATAAACAATATTCCTCATATATATTAGATGCCAATTATAAAATCAGTCGTAAAAATAAAATACGTTAAAAACAATAACTCTTATCATTTCGTCGAAATTTTTTCAAAATGTGAGCATTGTATTGGTAGGAACAGGATGAATTTTATCAAAAATTCAAAGGCGAGGGAGAACCCATTATGAAAGCAATGGTATACAACAAATACGGAACGACTAACGCTCTTCATCTAAAAGAAATAGAAATACCTGCTTTAAAACAAAATGAAGTATTAGTAAAGATTCATGCTGTTTCGGTAAATTCTTGGGACTGGGACCTTCTTAGAGGTAAACCTTTCCTGGCTCGCCTTGGGGGCTTTCTTAAACCAAAATATAAAATCCTTGGCGCTGATATAGCAGGAAGGGTTGAAGCAATTGGTAGTGAAGTCAATCATATCTTTGTTGGTGATTAGGTATTTGGTGATATATCCTGGTGGGGGTGGGGTGGGTTTGCGGAATATGTAAGTGTTAATGCAGAGGCGTTGACGTTGAAGCCGGCCAGTATGACATTTGAAGAGGCTGCTGCAATACCACAAGCGGGAGTTCTCGCTCTGCAAGG
>DASQIV010000709.1:0-5198 GCA_035631415.1 Pseudoneobacillus sp.
GGGATCATTACGATGGCTCTAATTGCAGGTAACTACCAACAATCAACAGACATTCAATTATGGGTACAGGTATCCTGTGCACTTGCAATGGGTCTTGGTACTTCTGTAGGTGGTTGGAGAATTATTAAAACTGTTGGTGGCAAGATTATGAAAATTCGTCCTGTCAATGGGGTTGCTGCTGACTTAACAGGTGCTGCTGTTATCTTTGGTGCTTCATACATTCACTTACCTGTAAGTACGACGCATGTTATTTCTTCTTCTATCTTAGGGGTAGGTTCCGCTCATCGCTTAAAAGGTGTTAAGTGGGGTACAGCACAACGTATGGTGATTACCTGGTTTATTACTTTACCAATTTCAGGAACACTTGCAGCTATCATTTACTATATATTAAATTTATTCTTTTAAATAAAAATAACCCGGAAACGATTCATCGTTCCGGGTTATTTTTATTTAGCTGCTTTTCTAAACCACTCAGAAAAGAAATCTGCAATTAAGACTAGAATTAGATAGCATATAAGTAATAAAGTAATATCACTGTAATGAAAGAAACTCATACTAAGCTTAAATTCTTGACCAAGACCACCAGCTCCGATAAATCCGACGACGATGGTCGTACGCATGATGACTTCCCAACGATAAAAAATAAATGATAAGAATTTTGGCATCACGGTTGGTAATACACCGTATAGTAACATTTGTCCCTTACTAGCACCTGAAGCAGCCAGATTCCGAATAGCCTTTTCATCCATTTCCTCGATTACTTCGGCACAAAGTTTCCCGAGAATCCCAAAATTATGGAGCGCAAGAGCCAATGCACCTGGAAGTAGTCCAGGTTGAAAGATAAAGATGATCATCATTGCCCAAATTAACTCAGGAACCGCTCTTGAAAAAATATAGGATATCCGAATTAGTCCGAATGCAATCCATTGCCATATACTTCTTTTTAAAGTTAATGAACCGTTAGCAAAATTTCGTGATGCTGGTATAACTGTTAATAGACTTACAAAAGTAGCAAATCCAATTGCCAGAATACTCATGACCAATGTTTCCCATGTCAGACCAATTGCATTTTTCCAGTTTATCCAAGCCAGATAGGCAGGAGGATGCTCATTTATTCCTAGCATTCCAACAAAGAACTTTTGGGCATAATGTACATTCTCAGATGAAAACAACTGTAGAAAATTAGCCTGCTGCATAAATATCACATGATACCAAGAGGTACTCACTAATAAACAAATAATGATAATGGAAGCTCGTTTCGTCGAAAATAGATTGGATGAAAAAGAGTTAATACTCCTTCTAAGCAGTACACTCCATAAATCTACTAAAACCACTAATAAAACCAAGAAAAAAAGAAATATCCATACTTCATCGAATTTTAAATCAGCTAAAGAAAGTTGAATTTGGTAACCTAAGCCGCCTAAACCTACAAAACTCATGATGGTTGAAGAACGTATCGAACATTCAAAGCGATATAAAGTATAACTAATCATCGTCGTCCAAACTGAGGGAAGATATCCATAGATTAAGCAGTGGAATCGTGAAGCCCCGGCAGCTTTTAATGCTTGGATTGGCTCTACTGGAACATCATTTAATGCATCTGCAAGTATTCTCCCTAAGATCCCACCATATGGGATGGCTAACGCAAATATTGCTGCATATGGAGTTAATCCAAAGGAGGCAACAAATAACCATGCCCAAACGAGTTCGTGGATCGCCCTCGTAAAACTTAATATCCCTCGAAAAAACGGTATGGAGACCTTCTTTAGTAGTGGATTTTTTATAAGAATGCCTGATGCTAGTGTTCCAACAATAAATCCATAAACAATAGCTAAACTCATCCCAATAACTGCATAAACTAAGGTAATCCAAGTTGCTTCTAAAGCAAGATAAATGATATCTATAGATAGCGCAGGGTGAAGCACACTTTTTAGTATTTGGACGATCATTACTCCGCCACCAGGATGGAAAAGGTCTTCATTCCACTTTATAGCTGTCAAACTGAACAAAAAAACAAGCACTAATAGTAAATTTAAAAATACCCGTCTTCTTCGATCAAAAGAGTTGAGAAGTTCATTCATCTTCGTTAAGCTCCTTTAATCGGTACAAATCCTCTAATAGGGTGTTGGTTACTTCTTCCGAAGGTAAATCAAAATACAATTGTCCCTTTTTTAGGGCAATGATTCTTGTAAAATACTGCTTCGCATATTCAACTGAATGTAGGGTAGTAATTAATGTTTGCTTTTCCTCGTCTGCCAATTTGGTAAGCATGTTTAGTATATCTTTAGAACGTGCAGGGTCTAGTGATGATACTGGTTCATCTGCTAAAATAACCTCTGGCTTTTGGACTAGAAGTCGAGCAAGTGCCACACGTTGTTGTTCTCCACCTGATAAAGTGGAGGTTCTTACATGCATTTTATCCTCGATTCCAACTCGTTTTAAAGCTTGGTAGGCTATTTGTTTATCCTGAGGGAAAATGAAAGACCATAACGACTTAAGAAATCCCCAATCCTTTAAGCGACCAACCAAAACATTTTGAATAACGGGGAGAGATTCGACTAAATCAAACTGTTGGCGAATGATTCCTATTTTATCGGCCAATAGCTTTTTTCTTTGCCAGTATTCTATCAATTGACCATCTATCAAAATTTCTCCCACTTCCAAGGGGAGGGTCCCAGTTAATAAATTGAAGAGAGTTGTTTTACCTGCCCCGCTTGGACCAATAATAGCAATTTTCTCTCCTTTTTCGACTGAAAAAGAAAGGGAAGATATAGATATCTTCCGCTCAAACGACTTACTTAAGTTTTTCACCTCTAAGATTGTGGAAGTAGTCATGCTGGTAATCACCTTCTATTTAATAATTCCTAACTGCTTAGCTACTTTTTCAATATCTTTATAATTATCGTTATTTGTTTCGATAAAGCTATCCGTATTTAATAGCTTCATCATTTCACTATCATTACTAGTCATAGAAAGGATGGTTTGTTGTACCTTGTCCTTTGTACCTTTACCATACTTATCGTCCACGTTATTAATCGTCCAATTATAATCATAATAAGGAGGAGTAGTATAGAAGACCTCAATCTTGTTTGTATCGACCTTGCCTTCCTTCACAGCAGCTTCCCAAACAGAAATATTTAATGCACCTGTTTGGTAGGCACCGGATTCAACTAATTTGTACGTTGTATCATGTGATCCAGAATAGTTTGGCTTGCCTTTGAAATCCTTATCTGCGTTAATACCAGCTTCCATTAAAAAATAACGTGGCATTAAATGTCCAGAAGTAGAGCTCTCACTACCAAATGTAAAGCTATAACCTTTTAAATCAGCAAGAGAATTAATCCTAAGACCTTTTTGTTTAATAAAAACGGATTCAAACTTTTCATCCGTTGGGCGTTGAGCAATCGCTTCTGACCCTGGAACTACATTTCTGGCTTGAACCCCTGTTAGTCCACCAAACCAAGCTAATTGAATTTCACCACGCTCAAAACCTGTTACTAACGCTGAATAATCAACAACTGGTACGAACTTTACCTTTAAACCTGTTTTTTTAGATAAATAAGAAGCAAAATCGTCCATGCTTCGATTGATGTCTGAAACGTTTTGGTCTGGAATCATACCGATATTAAATACTTCTTTATTACTACTATTTGATATTTTTTCACCTTGAGAGCAGGCAACCAAACTCATTATAAATATAAGTGAAACGAAAGATAATAGCCATTTTTTCAAGAAACTAACCCCCAATAAGATTTAAAGATAACAAACTAATTTTACAGGATAAGTAGGAAATTACAAGTAAACAAAAAATGAACATTAAAAAATGGTAACCCCATGCAAATGTAGCAGAGGATTACCATTAAATAACATATTAAGCTTCTTGTCCAGCCCATTCCTCAACATCATCATCAATAGGTGTAAGTCCATCTGCTTTTACTTCTTGTTCAAAGTAAGAAGGGAAGATGAAGTCTCCTCGTTTAATCTTTCCGTCTAAAGGATTGATTTTACCAAGCATCATTTTGAGTACTGTAGAAGTGTTCATTTCTCAAAGATACTAAAAAGGAGGGGGGAAAACTAGTTTTTTTCTCTTCCAATTTAGGAATCCGTTTTTACCGTTCTTCCTTGGTAAAAACGTTTTTCCTCTACTAATTCATTTTCTTTTGCTGTAAGGTGTTCCGTTTTAATTTCTACAATAGATGTTTTACTTCCAAGAGAAGAACGATACCTCTCCACATGCGTTTCGGATAATGGTTGGTCATAATAATTTGGTACGTATTTTTCAAGCATTTTTTGCATGACAGCTGTAGCTTTTGAAATGTCGGATAATGGTTCAGCTTTTCCAAAAATCATGACACTCATATAAGCCGTATCTGTTTTCGCCGGAACAGGATCAGTCATCGTTCCGTAACTAGCACAGACCGTAAAACAGACATTTACGTTATCTTTTAAAATCTCCATTTTTTTACCTTCAGATGCTCCGTGAAAATAAATATTTCCATCATGCCAAACAAAGTTTAAAGGAACGACGTATGGCATGTTGTCACCTGATAAGCCTAAAAATCCTGTCTCTGTATCATGTAAGAAAGCATTTATTTTTGTTTGATCTGTACATTCTAATTTTTTCATTCGTATCATTTTTCCGTATCCTCCAATAATTCATGATAAAATCATTGTAAAAAGAAATTGACCTTTACTAAAGTGCCAGTTTTTTAAATTTTATAGAGGTCAGATGGAGTAGAGAGATGGAAAGAACCCCTTTTTTAGATGAAAATTCGCGAATTCCTTTATATGTTCAGTTGTATGAATATTTTAAAGAGGAAATAGAAAGTGAGAGAATCGTCGAAAACAGCAAGCTACCTTCGATCAGACAGCTTGCCCTACATCTTAAGATAAGTCGGAATACAGTGGAAACGGCTTATCAGCAGTTAATTGCCGAAGGGTATGTAGAGAGTAAACCTAAAAGTGGCATAATTGTTTTAAAAATGGAAACACAGCTAAAACAATCTTATTCAAGAATAGTGGGAGAAAGCAGACATGTGAAACAGGCATCACAAGTACATCAGAATGATTCGTACATTGATTTCCAATATGGAGATATAGAGATAGACAAATTTCCCTTAAGAGAATGGCGTCGAGGTATCGTAAATGCGGTTAGTTCTTCCAATTCGGATATGTTTACATACGGAGATAAGCAAGGT